>JAWVYP010000073.1:0-11532 GCA_033722655.1 Akkermansiaceae bacterium
CCCTGCGCAGCCTGGAGATGTGTGAGAAGTTCGAGGCCGGCTACCTCGTGTTGCACATGGGATCGGTGCCGATGAAGCCGAAGAAATGGACCAAAAAACTCACCTCCTTGTTGGGCGAGGGCCGCCAGCACGACAAGGCCTTCCTCAAGCACAAGGTGGCCTTCGTGCGCAAGCGCGAGAAGGTCGCCCCGCTCTACTACCAGCGTGCCCTGGAAGCCTTGGAGAGCCTCGCGGAGCGCGCCCAGGAACTCGGGGTCAAGTTGGCGGTGGAGTCCCGCTCCCGCTACGAGGATGTGCCCAGCGAGCGCGAGATGCTCCAGCTTCAGCAGCACTTTGCCGATCATCCCGCCATTGGCTACTGGCACGATTTTGGCCACGTGCAGCTCAAGCACAACCTGGGGCTGCTCGACCACCAGCAGTGGCTGGAGTCGGTTTCAAGGCATCTGGTGGGCTGCCACCTCCACGATGTCCAGTGGCCGGCCCGGGACCACCGGGTGCCCTTCCAGGGCAGCATCGATTACGTCCCGCTGCTCAAGCACATTCCCGCCGAACTGCCCCTGGTCTGGGAACTCAGTCCCACCCGCAAGGCCCATGACATCCGCGAGTCCCTGAAGGAGTGGCGCAAACGCCACCCGGATCACGGCTGAGAACCGGCACCGATCACACACGCAAAAAAGGCGTGGATCAGGAGATCCACGCCTTTTTTGCTATGATTGAGGCCCCCCAACACAGTCATTGCGGTAAGCGAGCACCGATCCATCCAGGGATGGCAATCGGAATCTGATGCTCTGCGGGACGCAATGACATGGATGCCTCGATTTTGTGTGTATGTGTCTACTGCAATTTGTGGTTTCTGAGACCACAAGGATATCGTCATGTATGCACCATCCGCATTTCACATGCAAGATTTATTGAACATATGAACTTATTTGACCTTTTGGCTGTGATGAATTCCGCTCACATGCAGCTCGGGACCCAAGCAACACTGCCCTCGAATCCAAACCACGCGCAGCACCCGTACAAACCAAGGGCGCCGGATCCCTTGTTTCCAGCGCCCTTGGGCACTCTTGGGGGGCCAATCGTGCTATCCCTTACATCTTCATCATACATGAGAATGCTTTGTCGTGCATTACGTGATTGCGTAGAAAGCGGCAAAAGAGCCAGATCTCTTTGATTTCCTGTGACTTGTGACCTGCATGATTTGCAGCTCAAAAAACGCCATCCCGTGCAGGAAATCTTTATTTTTGGACAGCCCCAAGCCTGCCATCCGAGCGGTCGATTTGCCGCAATCCATGCCAGCACCGAGGATTCTGAACGCTCTCTTGATGGGGCTCAGCCACCGCTCATGAACCATTCTTGGATCGCTCGGCTGTCGAGCGATTCGCCAGGCGCGCTTGCGATCCGCGAGGAGCGGCACAATCACATCCTTGACCACAACTGCCCCGCTTGCGCCGCTTGAGGGCCCCGCGAAGGAGCAAAATGGCGCTGGAAGCCACCACCACCAGCACCGCCCATGACTGCCAATCGTTCATGAGAAGCCGAGCAGACTGCCAATCTGGAAGACGGCCAGGGCCGCCAGATAGGCAAATCCGGACATGAACACGAATTGCCCGATGGTCCATTTCCAGGACTGGGATTCCTTGAGCACCACCGCACTGGTGGGCAGGCATTGGAGGGCGTAGATGAAGAACACGAGAATGGAGGCGAGCGTGAGCGGAGTGAACAGCTGGCGCCCATCGGGCCAGGTGGCGGATTGGATGCGCTCGCGCAAAAGCTGGCGGGTCTCCTGCTCGTCATCGGATTCCTCGACCCGGAAAATGATGGCGAGCGAGGAGTTGAAGACTTCGCGCGCCGCAAAGGAGGTCAAGATGGCCGTGCCGATGCGGCCATCATAGCCCAGCGGCTTGACGACAGGTTCGATGGTGTCCCCCATGCGGCCCATCGCGCTGTAGCTGATCGGATCGGCTTCACCCTCGGGTGCCTTGGGGTAGGTGCTCAGGGCCCACAGCAGGATGGAGAGGCCGAGGATGATGCCACCCGCCTTGCGCAGGAAGGCGTAACCGCGCTGGCCGACGTGGCGGAAGATGTAGCGCCACTGCGGTTTGCGGTAGGCGGGCAACTCGAGGATGAAGGGCTGCGGATCGGTTTCGGGACCCAGCTTGGCACGCAAGAGCCGTGCAACCACGAAGGCGCTCAAGGTGCCCACGGCATAGATGCCAAACAGGACCAGCGCCTGTTTCCAATGTCCTTCACTCTCGTGCAGCAGGAGTGGCACGATCAGGAAATAGACCGGCAACCGCGCCGAGCAACTCATCCAGGGGGCGACGAAAATGGTCGTCAGCCGTTCCTTGGCCGAGCCGATGGTGCGTGTCGCCATCACGCCGGGAATGGCGCAGGCGTAGGAGCTGAAGAGCGGCAGGAAGGCCTTGCCGCTGAGTCCCGCCTTGGCCATGAAGCCGTCCATCAGATAGGCAGCGCGAGCCATGTAGCCGGAACTCTCCAGCAAGCCGATGAAGAAGAAAAGAAGCAGGATCTGCGGCAGGAACACCACCACACCACCCAGGCCACCGATGACGCCATCGACCATCAGCGATTGGAAGTCGCCTTCGGGAATCAGCTTGCCCACCCAGCCGCCGAGGGCGCCGAAAGCGGCCTCGATCCAGCCCATGGGCGTCGCGGCAAGCGAGAATATGGTCCAGAACACTCCGAACATGACGGCCAGGAAAAACACCCAGCCGAAGAAGGGATGGAGAAAGAGCTTGTGGTCGAGGCGGTCGGCAACGCTGAGCTGGTGCTCATCCGGACGGCGCGCCGCGGTGCGGCAAAGTTCCTGGATGAATTCACCCCGGGACCTATCGCCGTCCCCTTCCACCTGCCAGTGAGGTTCGGACTTCGCCGGATGAGGAAAGCGCAAGGCCTGCTTGAGATCCACCACCCCCTTGCCGATGTCGGCCTGCATCGGCACCACTGGCACACCCAGTTCCTCGGCCATCTTCACCGGATCCAGGCGGAGGCCGGCCTTTTCCGCCATGTCGACCATGTTGAGCGCCACTACCACCGGCAGCTTTTGCTCGATGACCTGCAGCACGAGTTGGAGGTGGCGCTCGAGTGCCGATGCATCCACCACGCAGACCACCAGGTCGGGTCGGGACTCGCCCTCGACCTCACCTGTTAGGAAGTCCACGGCCACTGCCTCGTCCTTGCTGGCCGCCTTGAGCGAATAGCAACCCGGCAGGTCGAGCACGCGCAGCTTCTCACCATGGGGGGTGAACATTTCCCCGGTCTTGAGCGCCACCGTCACTCCGGCGAAATTGCCAACCTGCTGGTTGGAGCCAGTGAGGGCATTGAAGAGAGTCGTCTTGCCGGCGTTGGGATTGCCGACCAGGGCAATGGTCTTTGGATCCTTGCTCATATCCTCTGCAATTCGGATCAGACGGATACAGGTTCGACAAAGACTTGATCGGCCAGATCGCGGCTGATGGCCAGACGCGTGCCACAAACCGAACAGATCAGGTTGCGACCCTGGGCCAATTTGCGCACTTTCAATTGCTCGCAGAAGCCGAGATCTCGCAGGCGCTCGCAGCCCGGACCGCTCAGGACGCGAATCTGCATGTCACAGCCCACACCCGCCTGATTGAGGGTCATGGCGCTGTCGAGCTCCAGATCGCGTTCGATATCTTGCTGCATGCAGGAGGAAGTTCGCTAATTGAGACTGATTTGCAACAAGAAACGGGGTTGCAGTGCTCAATTTTTCAACAATCCGTCCGAGCCCCTTATTTGACGGGGGTCAGCGGAGACGGAACCGCAATCACCTGCATGCCGGCGCGCTGGGCGGCAAGAATGCCCGATGGGGCGTCTTCGAGCACCAGGCAGCGCTCAGGTTCGACATTTAGCAGCTTGGCTGCCTTGAGGAAGACGTCGGGAGCGGGCTTGCCCTCTTCCACGTCGTCTGCGGTGACCACTTCGTCGAACCAGTCGGAAATGCCGACCTGGGCCAAAGTCTTCTCAACCACGATGCGCGCGCCGCCGCTGGCAACCGCCATCGGCAGTTTGCCGCGAAGCGACTCGGCGAAGGTGGAAATTTCATCGATCAACTCCACGGAGTCGAGGCGCTTGAGAAATGCCTCGCGCTTGGCATCGGCCACGGCTTCCGGATCGAGGTGAAGATCGTATTCGTCGTTGATCTCGACCACGATGTCGCGCGTCGGCCGCCCTCCCATGGCGAAGAACACATCCTCTTTGAAGATGCCTTTCGCACCGTAGAGAGCAAGGGCGTCACACCAGGCCTCGAAGTGCGCTGGCATGGAGTCGACGAGGGTTCCGTCGCAATCAAAAATCACGGCGTCGAAACCGTTTTCGGGAAGGGAAATATCACCAATGCTGACCATGTCGGGCGGCGTAGTAAGGTCGCGCCTCTCAGATAGCAAGACTGAGAATGAAAAATTTTGGACGAGTTAAAGACGGGTCAGACCGTCTCGTCCGAATACTCCCCTGCGGCGACCTTCTTGACCCCTTCGGGCATGGCCTCGATGACCACCTTGCCGGAGAATTTGACGCCGGGCTCAAACTCGACCGGACCCTTGATCTCAAGCCGCTCACAATCAATCAGTGAGGGGATTTCAAGAGCGGCGATCGAGTCCACCAATTTGTAGCAATCGGCGAGGTTGACGACTGGTGGCTTGCCCTTGCGTGAGGCCTGCAGGCGGACGCGGCCATTGTCCAGCACCTCGTAGGCGTCTGAGCGCAGGGCGAAGAGGTCCGAGGTCGTCTTGACCGGGGCAAAGCGCGAGCGTGGCACCTCGATTGCCTGGGCGCCTTCAAAGCATTCGATGGCCGCACCCATCGCGCATTCAAGCTGCACCACTGGCGTGGAGGTCTTGTCGCGGGGATCGAGGGTTTTGCGATTGGTGATCATGGGCAGCGGCAGCACTCCATCATTGGCCTCGAGTTGTTCCTTGAGCACGTCGAGGCGCAGCCACAGGCTGTTGGTGTTGAAATACTGGTGGCGGTCGATGTTCTGGAAGGAGTCGAGGTCCTCGTCCGGACATTGGGCCACCTCGCGCAGCAACAGACGGCCATCGGACTTGCGAATCGCCAGGTGTCCACCCTTGCGGTCGGCTTCGGTGCGACGGGTGACCTCCAGGAGGAATGGCGCACCGGACTTGGCAAAGTAGGTCAGGATATCGGCATCCATCACCGCGCCCAGGTTGTCGGAGTTGGAAACGAAGGCGTAGCGAATGCCTTCATCGAGCAGGCGATCGAGCCAACCGCTGCCCAGCAGCGCCGGATAGAGATCGCCGTGACCGGGTGGGCACCATTCGAGCGAAGGATCCGTTTCCGATTTCGCCGGCGCCTTGGTCTGCGCATCGATCTTGGGAATCTGGTTCTGCATCATTTCCACTTCATCGGCCGATGCCAGTCCGTGCTCCTTGTACTTGGAGAGATGGGCCAGGGTTTCCTCACTGGTGCTGAAGCTGTTCATCAGGAGCAGCCGCACCTTGGAATTGCTTTGTTCACGCAGATCGAGAATCTGCTTCACCATCAGATCGAGGAAGTTGGCTCCTTCGCGAACCGGCAATGTGCTCTTGGGGCCCTTGAGCCCCATGCCCGTACCCAGTCCCCCGTTGAGCTTGATCACAACGGCCTGGGCGAAGAGCTCGGCCTGGGATTCGTCGAGGGCATCCAGGGCAGGCAGATCGGTGGCGGGTTCAATGTCGGCTTCGGGAATCAACCCGTTCTCGTCGCGCAGCCACATGCCGTAGTAGCGGCGAAAGGCTCCAATCGCGGCATCTCCCATGCCCGCGGCACGCATCTTTTCTTCAAAAGGTTTGAACATTTCTTCCATGGTATCCATCTGGCGAGCGTTATACAGGAGGGGACACACATCGCAAGCGATGTGTGTCCCCGAGCGAACCACAGCACATGATTTGTGCTAGCAAAAACGCTCAATTGCTCGGGGGACAGGGACATGCAATTCTTTGGCGAAGCCAAACTTGCTTGTCCCCACCGCAGGCCTATTGATGATGAGCCCATGACCCGCTTCCGCCCCTGCATCGACCTTCACCAAGGCAAGGTGAAGCAGATCGTCGGTGGCAGCCTTTGTGACGATGGCGAAGGCCCGACCGAAAACTTTGTTGCCGAGCAGCCACCCGCCTGGTTCGCCGAAACCTTTCGCAAGGACGAAGTCCCGGGCGGCCACGTCATCAAACTCGGACCCGGCAATGAGGAGGCGGCACGCGAGGCCCTCGCGGCCTGGCCGGGCGGCCTGCAGCTCGGTGGCGGCATCACGGTCGACAACGCTGCCGAATGGCTCGATGCCGGTGCCAGCCAGGTCATCGTCACCTCCGCCCTCTTTGACGACGATGCCAATTTCGAGCATCAGGTGCTCGAGCAATTCGTGAAACGAATCGGCAAGCACCGGCTGGTGATCGACCTGTCCTGCAGGAAAACCGAAGACGGCTGGGTGGTGGCCATGAACCGCTGGCAAACCCTCACCGACCTCGAACTCAAGCACCAGACCCTCGATTCCCTCGCTCCCCACTGCGCCGAGTTCCTGATTCACGCCGCCGATGTCGAAGGTCTCTGCAAGGGCATCGACGAGCCCTTGGTCGAGTTGCTCGGCAGCTGGGGCAAGATTCCCGTGACCTATGCCGGCGGCGCGCGTTCGATGGCAGACCTCGAAACCATCCAGCGCTGCAGCCAGGGCCGGCTGGACGTGACGGTCGGCAGTGCCCTCGACCTCTTTGGCGGCAAGGGCCTGAGTTACCGTAAGCTGGTCGAATGGAACGAACGTGAGGCCTGAAACACGAATCGAAAGGTTCCCTCTGAAAGCGGTTGCAGGCCCAGCGCCCACTCCCTAGAACAGGAGCGTGCAGTCCACCCCCAGTCCAGAAGCCCAGGCACAGGGCTCGACGACACCCACCAACAACGAGTTCCTGTGCTCGGTGTTCCACTCCATGCTGCGGGCCCGCATCCTGGAAAACAAACTCTCCTCGCTCTACAAGGCGGGCAAGATCGTGGGCGGCGTTTACCTCGGCAAGGGCCAGGAAGCCGTCAGCGCCACCCTTGGCGCATCCCTGATCCGCGGCGTGGACTTCTTCGCTCCGCTCATTCGCGACCAAGCGGGCCGCACCGCCTTCGGCGAAGACATGCTCGACTGCACCCGCACCTACCTCGGTTCCATCGAGGGCCCCATGCGTGGCCGCGACGGCAATATCCACCGTGGCCGACCCACCGAGGGCATGCCCGCCATGATTTCCCATCTCGGCGCGCAACTTTCCGTGCTCGCCGGCATGCTCATGGCCAAGCGCTTGCAGGGCAAACTCGAGGGCCGCGTCGGTGCCACCTGCATCGGCGATGGCGCCACCTCCACCGGCTCCTTCCACGAAGGCCTCAACATGGCGGCGGTTGAAAAACTTCCTTTGGTGGTCGTGGTGGCCAACAACCAGTTTGCCTACTCCACTCCCACCGCTCGCCAGTTTGCCTGCGCCGACCTCATCGAGCGCGCCCGTGGCTATGGTGTGGGTGGCTTCTCGGTCGACGGCACCGATCTCATGGCCTGCGCCTCGGTCATCACGGAAGCCGTGCGCCGCGCCCGATCCGGCAAGGGACCACAGATGATCGTCGCCCATCTCCTACGCCTATCCGGTCACGGCGAGCACGACGACGGCTCCTACGTGCCCGACCGGATGCGCGGTGGCCACTATGGCCGCGATTGCATTGAAGTCGCCATGCGCCAACTCGTCGAACAGGGAGCTGCCACGGTCGAGGAAATCAAGACCTGGCAGAATGACTTCGCCGCGGAGGTCCAACGCGCGGTCGCCCAGGCCCAGCAGGAAGCCAACCCCGACCCCTACACCGAGGACTGGTCGGCACTCAGCACCCAATTCCCACTCCCCCCCGTGCCGGTGAACCCCATCCCGCAGGCGCAGGAAGATCCCACTCCCCCTTCGCAAGCATGAGCGTCACCTACATCGATGCCATCCACGAGGCTCAGGACGTTCTCCTGCGCGACAATCCCGGCGTATTCATCTACGGCCAGGACGTTGCCAACTTCGGCGGCGCCTTCAAGGCCACCAAGGGACTGGCAGAAAAGTATCCCGGCCGGGTGCTCGACAGCCCCATCTCGGAAGACGCGATGATCGGCATGGCCGTCGGTGCTGCCATTGAGGGTGCGCGTCCCATCGTCGAAATGCAGTTCGCCGACTTCTCCTCGGTCGCCTTCAACCAGATCGTCAACCAAGCGGCCACCCACTACTACCGCACCGGCACTCCGATTCCCATCACCGTGCGCCTGCCTTCCGGCGGCACTGCTGGTTCCGGCCCCTTCCACAGCCAGAGCATGGAAGGCATCTATGCCCAGTATCCCGGACTGGTCGTGGTCACACCTGCCACCGTTGCGGATGCCTATCACATGCTCATCGATGCCGTCGCCCTCGATGATCCCGTCATCTACTGCGAGCACAAGTTTCTCTACCGTTGGCTCAAGGCAAAGACGATCAAGGGCGAACACCTGCCCATTGGTCAGGCCAGCATCATTCGCCCCGGCAAGCACGCCACCGTGGTCGCCTACAGCGCCATGGTCCACGAAGCCGTTCGCGCTGCCGACCGTCTCAAGGAAGACGGCTGGGAAATCGAAGTCGTTGACTTGCGCACCGTCAAACCCCTCGACATGGACACCGTGCTTGCTTCCGTCGCCCGCACCGGTCGCCTGCTCGCGGTCGGCGAAGCCTTCCCCTGGGGTGGCGTCACCGCCGAAGTCGTCTCGCGCGTGGTCACCGAAGGCTTCCACCTGCTCGATGCCGCACCGCAACGCCTCAACTCCCGCGACACACCGGTCCCCTACCACCCCAAACTTTGGGCCGCCCACCGTCCGACCCCGGAATCGATTAGCGACGCCTTGCGCAATCTTCTTAGCCTCTAAACCACTGTCATCATGCCCACCGTTCCTATTTTGATGCCGCAACTTGGTGAATCCATCGCCGAGGCCACCGTCATCCGTCTCGGCGTGAAGGTCGGCGACAGCGTCACGACCGACCAGGACATCATCGAGGTCGAGACCAACAAGGCGGTCATGAGTGTCACCACGCTTTGCGACGGCACCGTTTCCGAACTGCGTGCCCAGGAAGGCACCTCCTATGCCGTCGGCAGTGTCCTGGGTTCGCTGGAAGTGACTGAGGAGGAAGTCGAACGCACTGGAGTCGAAACCCTGGAGGCCATGGACGCCAAACAGAGCCAGGCTCCCGCTTCGGAAGACGACAAGGAAAGCAACCTGCACTTCGCCGTCGACGATGCCGACACCTACGAGGAAGCCCCCAGCGTGGTTCCCAGCGTCAAAGGTCTGCCCGTGCCCACCGGCACGCTTGGCGCCCATTACATTTCCCCCCGGATGCGGGCACGCATGGATGACCTCGGCATCCGCGAAGCCGACATCTCCGCCATCGCCGGCACCGGTGCCGGCGGCCGCGTCACCGTGGAAGACCTGGAGAAGTTCCTCGATTATCTCGAGAGCTGGCCGAGCGTGAAGGCCTCACCCATGCGCATGGCCGTTGCCGATGCCATGCGCCGCAGCTGGACCCGTCCGCTCGCCACTGTCGGCATCCCCGCCAAGATTGATCGTCTGCTCGCTCACCGCCGCAGCCAGGAACCGAAGCCCGGCCTCACTCTTTACCTGCTTCGAGCCTTTGCTGTGGCCATCTCCGAAAACCCCACCTCGGCCGGCTACCTCATTGGCGACAAGATCGTCCACCCGCGTTCACTCGACATTGGCCTCGCCGTGCAAGTCGAGGACGGCGTGGTCGTCCCCGTGGTGCGCAACCTCGATCACAAGACCATGCCCGAGCTCGTCGAGGAGTATGCCGATCTCGTCGACCGCGCCCGCAACCGCAAGATCACCGAAGAGGACTGCAGCGGCGGCATTGCCACGGTCACCAACTTCGGCACCTTCGGATTGACTCTCGGCACCCCCATTCCCCTGCCCAACGAAACCCTCATTCTCGGCATCGGCGCCGGCGTGAAGAAGCCCGTCTGGAGTGACGAGGTCGAGACCTTCATTCCCGCCACCATGGCCGATCTCTGCCTGACCTTCGACCATCGCGTCGTCGATGGCGGCGGCGCGGGCGTCCTTCTCAGCCGTGTCGCCGAGTTGCTGCAATCGCCTGAGGCCCTGTAAGTCGGAATCTATTGCCCCTTGACCGCGAGGTTCCCAGTCTCTACCCAAGCCGCCTCATGGGTTTTGACACATTAGGTTTATCCTCCCCCGTCCAACAGGCCGTCAGCGAATCCGGCTACACCGAGCCGACTCCGATTCAGGCCCAGGCCATACCAATCATCCTCGAAGGCAAGGACGTGATTGGCGCCTCGCAAACTGGTACCGGCAAAACGGCCGCCTTTGCCCTGCCCACCCTCTCCAAGATCGAGAAGAGCGGCAAACCCCAGATCCTGGTGCTCGAACCCACCCGTGAGCTGGCCCACCAGGTCGCCGAGCAGTTCGAGAAATACGGCAAGCACCTCGGCATCAAGGTCGCACTCCTCTACGGCGGAGTCGGCCACGGCAAACAGGACGAGCAACTCAACGCGGGTGCCGACGTCGTCGTCGCCACTCCCGGTCGCCTCATCGACCACTTCTACCGCACCACCATGCGCTTCGGTGAGCTCAAGGTGCTCATCCTCGACGAAGTCGACCGCATGCTCGACATGGGCTTTTTGCCCCAAGTGCGCAAGATCGTGAACCTCTGCCCCTGGGAAGGCCGCCAGACGCTCTTCTTCTCGGCCACCATGCCGCCGGCCATCCAGACCTTCGCCAAGTGGTGCCTCAACGATCCCTCCGAGATCGAAATTGCGCGCACCTCGATTCCCGACACCGTGACCCACGCCTTCTACCCGGTGTCCATGGATCAGCGCGACGACCTGCTGCTCGAGCTTCTCAAGCGCACGGATTTCCACTCGGTGATGATCTTCACCCGCACCCGACGCGAAGCCGATGCCGTGTGTGCCATGATCAAGGCCAGTGGCCACGAAAGTGTCGTCGCCATGCACTCCGACATCAACCAGACCGACCGCATGAAGGCCCTCGCCGGCTTCAAGGAGGGCAAGTACGACATCCTGGTCGCCACCGACGTTGCCGCGCGCGGCATCGACATCTCCGACGTCTCCCACGTCATCAACTACCGCGTGCCTGAGAACGCCGAGGACTACGTCCACCGCATCGGCCGTACGGGTCGTGCCGAGGCCGAAGGTGACGCCTTCACCATTCTCACCGCCGACGAGCTCGACTTTGCCGAGTCGGTTGAGATCTTCATCGACAAAAAGATCGAGCGCCGCAAGTTGGACGGCTTCGACTACGTCTACAGCGCGCTCATCGACGACAAGCCGCCGGTGCCCGTGCGCCGCAAGCGCCGCGGTGGTGGCAAGAAGCGGCGTTGATCGGATGACACGGGTTCCTCCATTATTCCAGAGCGGAACCCCAGTTTGGAGCGCGGACTTTAGTCCGCCCCGGAGCCCACGAGCAGAAGCCTTGCAAATCGGGGCGGA
>JAWVYP010000074.1:0-11462 GCA_033722655.1 Akkermansiaceae bacterium
CATATTTATATTTTAACTAAATATTTTGTAATTAACCCTTCCCAATGGACTATCCGTCCCAACCACCTTCCGCGGCGGAATCTCCCCTTCCAAACTTTCCCCTCCCTTTGCACCCGGTAAACCCACCGCCGCTACAGGCCCTAAAGCCTTGCCTGTGGCCGGCAATCTCAGTACCCCGAGGCCCTTCCCAGCCATGAAACCGAAGAAAGTTGCCCTCCTCACCGCCGGCGGTCTCGCCCCCTGCCTTTCCAGCGCCATCGGAGCCCTCATCCAGCGCTACACCGAAGTCGATCCGGAGATTGAAATCATCTGCTACCGCAGCGGCTACAAGGGACTGCTGCTTGGCGACTCGCTGACGGTCACCCCCGAGTTGCGCGAGCAGGCCCACATCCTCCACGACCACGGCGGAAGCCCCATCGGCAACAGCCGGGTCAAGCTCACCAACGTCAAGGACTGCGTGAAGCGTGGCCTGGTGGAGGAAGGTCAGGATCCGCAGCAGGTCGCCGCCGACCAGCTGGTCAAGGACGGCGTGGATGTGCTCCACACCATCGGGGGTGATGACACCAACACCGCAGCCGCCGACCTCGCCGCCTTCCTCCACAACAATGACTACGAGCTGACCGTCATTGGCCTACCCAAGACCATCGACAACGACGTCTTCCCCATCCGCCAGAGCCTCGGCGCCTGGACCGCTGCCGAAGAAGGCGCCAAGTACTTCGCCAACGTCGTCAGCGAACACAATGCCAACCCGCGCATGCTCATCGTCCACGAAGTGATGGGCCGCAACTGCGGCTGGCTCACCGCCGCCACCGCTAGGACCTATCAGGACAAGCTCGACGGCCAACCCATGGCCCCCGGCATCGGCCTGAGCCGCGAGCGCCTCTCGGTGCATGGCATCTTCATTCCCGAAATGGCTGTCGACTTCGATGCCGAGGCCGAGCGCCTCAAGGCCGTCATGGACGAACACGACAACGTCAATCTCTTCATTTCCGAGGGCGCAGGCGTGGAGGACATCATCAAGCAGAAGGAAGCAGCCGGAGAGGAAATCGTGCGCGATGCCTTCGGCCACGTGAAACTCGACACCATCAATCCCGGCGCCTACTTCGCCGAGGAGTTCGCCCAACGCCTGGGCGCCGAAAAGGTGCTGGTGCAAAAGAGCGGCTACTACAGCCGTGCGGCTGCCGCCAACGCCCAGGACCGCGAACTCATCAGGAAGTGCGCCCACCTCGCTGTCGACTGCGCCATGCGCCGTGAAGGTGGCGTGACCGGCGAGGACGAGGACCGCGATAACGAGCTGCGCGCCATCGAGTTTGATCGCATCAAGGGCGGCAAGCCTTTCGACACCGACCAAGCCTGGTTCGGCAACTTGCTCGAGCACATCGGCCAGTCCAAGGGTGCGGTGGTCGAGGTGTCGCACTGAGCGCACCTAGCCCGGATCTTTCATGATTCTCGTCGGCGTGGCGCAGGAATTCTCGATGTAGCCAAGTCCGAGGCTGCCCGCCGTTCACCCCTGACCGTGGGCCTGCTCTTTCTCTCCATCGTGGACGCGTGCCCGCGCCCCGCGTGCCTGAAATCACCTCCCAAATTTCCCCTTCCGAAGGCTGGAACTTGAAAGTAGTCTCACCAGGGGAATCAGCAAAATCCCGGCCTTAAACCCGAAACACAGGATTTACCATGGAGATCAACAGACGCAAATTCATGCTCAAGGGAAGCCAGGTCTTGCTGGCGGCTTCCGCCATGCCCTCACTGAGCTGGGCTCAAAAAGCCGCATCCCCAAGATTTCAGATCGCCCTGTCCCAGTACTCACTCAGAGCTCTTCTCAAGGACGGCAGCTTGACCGCCCTGGACTTCCCGCAATTCACCCTCGATACCTTCGGCATCAAGACCGTTGACCTGTGGGAAGGCGGCCTTCCCAAGGACAAGCTCGACGACAAGGCCTATCTGACCCAACTGCGGGAACAGGCGGCCAAGGCCGGCACCGATATTTACCTATTGATGACGGGTGCTCTTTTCAGCCATCCCAAAAAAGTCGACCAAAGCCTGAAGCAGATCATTCCCTCCATCGACCGGGCCGCGACCCTGGGATGCAAGTACCTGCGTGTTTTCCTGAGTGCGCAAGACATGGAAAGTTCCGTGGAGGCGATGAAGCGACTCGCCGATGAAGCGGCCAAAAAGGAAATCACCATTGTCATCGAACCGGGCTCCTCGAAGCTGTCATCCAAGGGCAAGTTCCTGGCCGAACTCGCCGAAAAAGTGAATCATCCCCACTGCAAGTTGATGCCGGACTTCGGCAAACTGAAAAACAAGGTCTACGAAGGAACCCAAGCCATGCTGCCTCATGCGGCTTCCGTTTCGGCCAAGATGCACAGCTTTGATGACAAGGGCCTGCAGCCCGATTTTGACTACGTCAGGCTCACCAAGATGATTGCCGAGTCGGACTTCAAGGGAGTGATTGCCATTGAGTGGGAAGGCAACAATCTGAAGCCCGTTGCTGGAGTCAAGGCCTCCCAGAAGATCCTGGCAGAGTCCTTCAAGCAAAACGGGATCACCATCTGAGCAGCAAATAGCGGCTGGCCGACGAGGCGTGTTCATGGGAGCGTGTCCGTTACGTATCCATTGCGTGTTCTGTGATGGACTCCGTGCGCCCCTGCACCCACCCTCGCTGCCGATGGCCAAGATCGGAGACTACACCAGCCTGAGCGTGCTACGCGAGAAGCCCATGGGCTTCATCCTCGATGGGGGTGAGCTCGGCGAGGTCCTGCTACCGCGCCGCGAAGCCCCGCGCGACACCCGGGAGGGCGGCACCGCCACGGTCTTTCTCTACACCGACTCCGAGGACCGCCCCGTTGCCACCGGCCGCAAGCCCCACGCCATGCCCGGCGAGTTTGCACGCCTCAAATGTGTCGAGCAGACTCCGGTCGGCGCCTTCCTCGACTGGGGCCTCTCCAAGGACCTGCTCGTGCCCTTCCGCGAGCAGGCCCAGCGCATGCGGGCGGGCCGCCACTACCTGGTTCACGTCAGCGTCGACCCGGTGACCGAGCGCGTGGTCGCCACCTCGCGCCTCAACCGAGTGCTGAGCAAGCAGCCCCACAATTACAAGGTCGGCCAGAAGGTGAAGCTCATCATCGCCGGCAAGACCGACCTCGGCTACAACGCCATTATTGAGGAGGCGCACAAGGGACTGCTTTTTGCCTCCGACGTCCACCAGGACTTGCAGCAGGGCGAGCGCTTGCAGGGCTACATCACCGCCCTCAAGCCCGACGGCAAGATTGACCTCAGCCTGCAGCCCCACCGCGGTGCGCGCGTCGGCAACCTCGGCGATGAAATCCTCGCCGAGCTCAAGGCACGCGGCGGCTTCTGGACCATCAGTGACCGCTCTTCTCCCGAGCAGATCAAGGAAGAACTCGGCTGCAGCAAGCGCACCTTCAAGCAGGCCATTGGTGGCCTACTCAAGAGCAAGAAGATCGTGCAGGAGGAGCGCGGGATCCGCTTGGTTGGGAGGTAGTTATTGGTTGCTAGCCCGAATCGTTCATGAAACCTCGGTCGACGGCTTGTCCTTGCCGGTTTTTCCTGCGTTCTCCTCGAAAACTCAGTTGGGCAGGGTCGAGATTCGGGACTGCAAACAACGCAGCCAAAGAGCAAACGGGCCGGATTCCTCCTTTTTTGGCGAGCTTGCGAGCGTCATTTTGAAACCCAAAAAATCCCTCGTCAGGACGTAGATTGAATCAGCGTTTCCCCTCGTGCCTGGGACCCTCGAAATCACCGCGCCGATTGTCGATATGAAACTCAGGGGCGAGAACGAAGTGCTCGTTCACCAATAAGTTGGGCTTCGCTCACTCGAACTCCAAAGGCTGCGCACCCGGTTCGTCGGCGCGGCTGGGATCGAGGTCGATGGTGTAGGGATGGGCGGTGTAGTCCTCGTTCAGCTTCCTGATCTCGTCATCGATGCTGTCGTTGATCTGGCGCACGATGAACCAACCAATGCAGGCTTGGATGATGAGCATCACCGTCAGCAGGGCGAAGAGCGGCATCTTGGGCACCGGCAGCTTCATGGTCTTGATCATCTGGGCCAGCTGGACGCCGGCAGGGGGCTTGGTAGATGCTTCCACCAGCTCCTCGATGGGATCGGGGGGTTCCACGCCCGCAGCGGCAGCCAGCATCTCGCGCGTTTCGCGGATGGTGGTTCCGCTGCCCTCGCTGCCCTCGGTGGCCTCCTTGAGCCACTTCAGCCACAGTTGAAGGTGGCCGCCTTCGCGTTCGTCGACCTCGCGCTCCTCCCAATTCATGACCTGCTCGGCCAGGTTGATCAGGCCGTTGAAGTCGTGTGCGGCATCCTGCTGGACCAAGGCCTTGATGGGGGAGGGCCAGAAGACAAAGCGGGTTTCCTCCCCCTCGCCCGTGATCAGGATGCTCTCGGTCTGGGTTTCAAGCCACACGCCATCCTCGGCGAGCAGCTGGGAGAGCAGCTCACTGAGTTCGAGCAGCTGAGTGAACATCTGGGTCGCCGTCTCCACCGAAAGCGGTCCTAGTTTGAGCTGGTCGGCCAGCACCCGGGCCTTCATCGGCTTGGCGAGGATGCAGGGAGAGCCGTCCTTGGGATCGGTGCCGCCACCGATGACTTGGCGCATCGAGGGATGGTGGATGCCGTTGAGACGGCCGATGCTGACCTGCATGGCGACGTCCTCCACCGCATCCAGCCCACCTTCCGAAGAGCGGAACTTGAACAGGTGGGCGGTCTTGCCGGTGGCATCCAGGGCCTGATGGATCGTGCCCGTTCCGGTTTCGGAGATGAGCCGCTGGATCTTGAATGGAGAGGATTTGGGCACGATAGCGGAAAAATTGTATCAGGATTGGCTCCGATGCAAAGCAAACATGAGCGTCTGATCAGGCTTCGCGCAAGACCTTCTCGAAGTTCCAGGGTCGGTGGAAATCGGGCTCGCCTTCGCCCAAGTCGCAGGCGCTCAGGAAGTGCTGCCCGGGACTGTCCAGGATGAGGCAGACATTGAGCCGCGAATCCGCATCCCAGCCGATGATTTCCCGCAGCCAGTCCAGGGGGATGCCCAGGGCGGCGGACCAGGCGGGCCTTCCCGGCGGGCTGCCATGAGTCAGCACTTGCGGCAGGACTTCGAGAGGCGAGGCCTGGCGCGGGGCGCGGAAGTGTTCCAGCCACCAGGCCCCCGTGGGAGAGAGATTGAACTCCAGGTAGCGCTCGCCCGAGGCCTCGGCCACAAACAGTTCGGCGACATCATGCCGCCAGAGCCCGGCCTGGAAATCGCCCGCTCCCGCTTTGGGGTGGGGGGCTGCGGCCTGGTCGCGGGCGGCCACCAACCACAGGTGGCCGGGATCCTCCACCAGGCCGAATTGGGCCGGGACTTGCAGGGCTTTCCCATGCCAGTCGTGGCACAATTCCTGCAGGGTCTGCAGGGGTGGCTGCGGACCACGAACGCCATCCAAACCGGGCCACTCCGAGGACCACTCCAGGGGCTGGTCGATGCGCATCACCACCATGACCCATCATGGTGAGGGAAGCCCCAAACTGTCGAGCTTTCCCGCGATGCCCATCGACTTCCCGAACCATCCACAAAAGTGAACGATTTTTTCAAAAAGATGTCGCCAGTGACGCGCGTATGTGTTTGAAAGGTCTCTTCAAATCGAGTGCGCCCCAAAATTTCCTAACTGACTCACCCTCACAGGCTTGAAGGCCCTCTCCAAAGCGCTTATCGAGCGCCCCAGCGACCCTTGCTACGACCCCTCCGACCCTCACCCGAACGCCCCGAATGCCCCGCCGCAAACCAGGATTCTACAGCACGATCGAATACATCGGTCCGCGGCCGACCAAGCAGCCCAAGCGCCAGTTCAAGCTCGGTGGCTGGGTCATCCTGCTGATGGCCGTGGTTCTTGGCTTCTACTTCGGACGTCCGCTGCTGGCCCCCCTCCGCGCCGAACAGGCCAGCGTTCAACAGGCCGAGGCGATCAGTGCCACACTCAGTGAATCTCCCGAAATCGGTCAGCGCATCGCCGCCGCCGCCCTGCGCCGCACCCTCGAGGACATTACCTACGATCCCGCCTATTACAAAATTGATCCGGTCATGGGAGACATTCCGCCGGGCAAGGGTGGGCCCGCCGACCTCGTCATCCGCTCGCTGCGGACGGTCGGCATCGATCTCCAGGTCGAGCTCCACGAGGACATCAGGGACAATTTCCGCCACTACCCGCAGCTGTGGAATGCCATGGGTCCCGACTCCAACATCGATCACCGCCGCATTCCCAACCTGCAGCGCTTCTTTGAGCGCAACGGCGAGGTGCTCGGCACCAGCCGCGATGCGAGCCAGTATCGCCCCGGAGACATCGTCGTCTGGTCCCTCTCCAACGCCGAGAAGCACATCGGCATCGTCGTCCCCGGCCCGGGCAAGGACATGAGCGAGCCCTGGGTGGTGCACAACATCGGTGCCGGAGTGAAGTGGGAGAACATCCTCTTCGAATACCAGATTGAAGGGCATTTCCGGTATCCCACCAAATAAACCGCGAAGCGGCCGACTGAGGCAGGGACGCCTCTCCCCGTGTAAAGGCCGGATACGGACAAGGCAAGGTATATCGATTCCGACGTGTTCCTGGTTGTTCCGATCTTGGTCCATAAGACGGCCTGTCCGCCGTAGCCTTGGCGAAGGCGGAAGAGAATCATGAAAAGCCCGAGCCAGTGGGCGTGGCGCCGATACTGGAACTCATTAAACTTTTCGCACATGAGTATATATGTATTATATGTTTCATGAATGAATTGGGAACAGTCGGCCAAACCATGAAGCCGGGTCAGAAAGGCACGGTGAAATGGAAGAAAAGATTCGGAGAAAAGCTGGCGCTTGTGCGCTATCGGTATCTGCCTAACTCAAAGAAGAGACAAACCACCGTCGAGTTGCTGGTCGAAGAAACCACGTGGATTCCGCCCCGCGAGCAGACGGTGTTGGTCGATATCAAGTGGGAAGAAATAGATCTTCGAAATCAGATCAAACATGCAGGGGGAAGGTGGATTCCTGAACTGAAACGATGGGAAATCAGCAAGGACCTAGCCAAACGCCACGGCCTCCAAAATCGCCTCGACAAATAAGTCACTAGGTCACTACATATACCTACCACGTCTCTAGATATAGTGACATGTCACTAATACCAGTGACCTAGTGACGTTGGATAATAAAACTGTTGGCCTGAAAATATGATCCGATTGCGTTTCATCGCCTGTCTACTGAGCGCTTCCATGATTTCCTGTGAAAGAAATGACGGCAATCGTGACCAAGAGCCTGCCAATGATCAGGCTCCTTCAAAAACACAGGTAGGGGTAACAGAGTCTGCTTATGGACTTCTTATAACCGAGGAGATCCTGGCTAACACCATTCTATTTGATTTTTCATTTGAGGATCAGGATTTGAACGTTGTGCTCCAATACCTATCTGAGGAGTCAGAGAAGTATGCTAAGAAGCTTGGGTATGATCCTGTGCGTTTCCGCGCAGAGGAGTCCCTCGGAAAGTCTAAGGTGAATCTCTCGGCGAAAGGGAATTCGATGCGCCTGCTCTGTGAAATGCTGGCAGAGCAGACTCAGGCAGAGCTTCGCATCAATTCACATGAGGTTATTTTCGCGCGTGGAGTCTGGGATGGAATCGAATAGAATTGGCCAACCAGTCGCCGTAGCCATACCACACCCGCTCCGTGATCATGCCTTCCATCAATTTTAACCTCTACCCAGCTTCGGTCTGGCGCTTCCCTGTGTGGGTTGGCTCGGCTGGGCGTTCTGCTGAAAAAATGTCTTCTTCTCATCCGCGGAAACTAGAACTCGATGTCTGGCGTATTACGGACGAGGGCAGTGACGAAGAGGTGCATTCAGATTCCCCAAATTGGGAAATAATTGAGCGTGTGATTAACGAGCTTGGAGATTTAATGAAGGTTGAACTCAGTGCATCGGATGGGATGGATTTAAGTTACTCCCAAGGGGCAGGACTTGTGCTTGAATCAGAATGTGGAGCTGGTCCTTTAATTTCTGAAAGTTTGGCCAAGTCGGAACTACTCTCCAGATTTAATCTTTTTTATCAGGGTAGGACACAGGAGCTAATTGATCTCGACTGGGATATAATTGGCTATGGAAAGTGGAATACTGAAACTGGAGATATACAAACAGGCTAAGCAAAATATGCAGAACAATAAAGGGTGCTGCGGAGGCTGAGGCACGAAGCCTCCGGCTGCGCCCAGTGGTTGAACAAGCCCGAAGCGACGGGTGAGGTCGCTTTATGCGTTTTGTATTTGCCCCGGTCTGGTTGGAGGTGACCCGGGTGTCCGAGGATTGACCGCCGGGAGCTGTGTCGCAGGCGCTTGAGTCGAGCCCACGAGCCAATGGGACCTGCCGCTGCGCACCGGATCGCTCGACATGATGCCCAATGAGGTTGATTTCGCGCCACCCGGCCACGATGCAGCATGGCGTCGTGCGTGAGGACGCAAGATGCCGGCGGTGTCGATGGTGTTTCGCGTGTTGTTCATGCGCAGAATTTTTTGCCGGCGGGAGGTGGGCGGGCGCGGCTCCATGCGGGCGGCACGCGCAGCACGCGCATCATCGGCTGCCGGCAGCACGGGCAGGTGACGACGTGGGCGGGTTTGGCCTTGGTGAGGGCTGCCGCGCCGATGAGCAGGGGTCTGCCGGTGTGCATGGCGATGCGCTCGTGTTTGGCCTTGGCGGCGGGATGGCAAAACCCGTTGTAGCGGATGGCGCGCAGTCCGCGCGGCAGCACGTGGCGCAGGTAGCGGGCGGTGAACTCGGCCCCGGTGAGCGTCTCGGTGCGCTGCACCCCGCCCCGGGCGCGGTCCTTGTATCGGAAGCTGACATGGCTGTCGGTGACCCTCACGATGCGGGAGTCGCCGATGGCGGTGCGGCAGACGTAGCTGCCGAGGTATTGGATGATGCGCTCGCCGGTGCCGAAGGGCTGGAGGTGCACGCCCCAGTCCTGCTGCCAGACGGCGGGGTCGATGTCGGGCAAGGTGTGCTGCGTGGCGAGTTGCGCCAGGCCATCGCGGAAGCGGGCGCGAAACACGCTGCGCAAGGCGGGCTGGGGCACGAGGAACTGCGGGCTCTTTACCGTGACCAGACGACCTGTGACATCGAGCCCCGCCCCGGGCACGATGCAGTGGAGGTGCGGGTGGAACTGGAGCCGCTGGTTCCAGGTGTGCAACACCGTGATGAAGCCGCTGGTGGTGGCCCCGAGCCAGCGGGGGTTGGCGAGCGTGTCGCGCAGCGCAGAGGATGCCGACGCGAACAGAAGCTGATAGGCGTCCTTTGCGACCGCACTCAAAAACAACCGGCGCAGATCGGCGGGCAGCGTGAAGGTGACCATGAAGTAGGGGGCACCGACGCGCTTGGTGAGCTGGCGATCGACCCACTCGAGCGTGGAGTTGCTGCCGCACTGCGGGCAGGAGCGGTGGTTGCAGCTGTGGAAGTGGAACTCGCGTGTTGCGCAGGCACCACAGGCATGGAGGTGCCCGCCCATGGCCGCCGTGCGGCAATGGTTGATGGCCCAGACGGCACGCCGCTGCGCCCTGGTCATGGCGTGAGGGTGCTCACGGACATGGTCGGGCAGGAAGCGGCGCAGTGCGTCGATGACGGTCGCTGCCATGGAGCGGGCGGCAGGGGACGCCCTAACGGGGCAGTTCGCGGCAAAGCTCATCGACCAGCGCACGGCTGTCCTGCGCGCTGCGGTGGGTGAGGTGCAGGTAGATCATGGTGGTGTCGATCTGGCTGTGACCCAGCAAGGCCTGGACGGTGTGCAGGCTGGCACCCGCCTCGACCAGGTGGGTGGCAAAGCTGTGACGCAGGGTGTGGACGGTGCAGACCGGGATGCCGAGTTGCTTGCGGGCCTCGCCCATCAGGCGTTGCAGCGAGCTGACCGGCATCGGGCGAGTGGCCTGGTGCATGCGGCGTGCGACATCGGCAGGCGGGCACGGGCCGCGCCCGACATTGGGAAAGAGCAAGAGCGGGTGGCGGTGGACCGCCCAGTAGCGGCGCAGGTCCTCGACCATGGTTTTGGAGACGGGCACCATGCGGTCCTTGTTGCCCTTGGCATTGCGGATCCACAGCTTGCCCTCGTCGCCCTTGACGTCGTGGATGGTCAGCGACAGGCACTCCGAAAGCCGCAGCCCGCAGCAGTAGATGAGCTTGAGCGGGATGCGGTAGCGGCGCAGGCGGATGTGCTTGAGTAGCGCGATGATCTCGGCACGTGTGAGCACGGCGGGATGGCTTTCCTGGTCCTTGGCGCGGATCTGAGAAAAGACCTTCCACTCCTTGTGTTCCATGAACTCGACGAAGAAGAGTTTGGCGGCAGCGGCGGCCTGGCGGATGGTCTTGGGCTTCCAGCGCTTCTTGGTTTTGACGTGCAGGATGTAGTCGCGCAGGTGCTCCTCGTTGATGGTGGCCGGATCACGCTGGCAGAACTCGTGGACCAGGCGCATCTGGCGGTAGTAGGAATGGCGGGTGCGCGGGGTGTCGAAGCGCAGCGCGAGGAATCCGGCGAAGCGCTGCATCGAGGGATACGGATGGGAGTCGTAGTCGATGGGATCGCGCTGGGCACGTCCGGCGAGCGGGCGCAAGTCGCGGGGCAGCTTCTGGTAGCCGACCTCGGTGGTGCGGGCGGACGGCGTTTTGGCTTGGCGCGCGGCGGCCTTGGGGGTTTGCTGGTCTTGGTTGCCGGAGTTGGTGCTGTTATTGTTTTGCATAGCCCCATGACCATGCGCGCCAACTCCGCAACCACCAACCCACACCAGCCCATCACGCTGCCGCGCAGCGGCTTAGTTCAACAAGGCGTGGGTGGACAACTCGCTACCCCGCCGCGAGTCGGAGATTGAACCGTGACCTAGTGACCCTGGTCACAAGCAACTGGCCGGCGAAAAAAATCATGAAAAAATACATCTTCATTGCAGCGTTGCTCGCTTGTAACATCAATGCGGAGACTCTTACCGATATAGGTTCTAATTTTGTTAGTTCAGCTGTGCGTGGTGACTTTGATGGCGTGGAGAAGACTCTATGGGCGAATGGTGAGGATAAGGATGCAATGCTGGCAGCGATGAAGGGGGCTTCTGGGGCAATTGAGTCTGGCGAACTGAAGATTTCTCACGTCAATCGGCAACTAATCATCGGTGATTTAGGGGTGACGCTCATTAGGATTGAAGCCAGCTCCGGTGAGGTCGATTACGATCCACTTATCTATGTGAAAGACGAGTCAGGTTGGCACATTCTTCCCTACGCTGACGAAAGAGGACTAAAAGCATTCGCCGCAAAGAGGACCAAGGACGAGCAGATACATCTTGAGCTGTTTGATAAGTGGGCCAACCTGGTTGCGGAGCAAGAACAAGAAGCCGAACAATTCGGCGCTGACCAAGCCGTTGCCGCTCCGGGGGCCAAGCCGGAGAGAGAAGCCAAACCTCAACCAGAGTCG
>JAWVYP010000075.1:0-11369 GCA_033722655.1 Akkermansiaceae bacterium
ACAAGCCGCAGACCGAGGTTTCATGAAATTTCCGGGCTGGAACACATCCAGCCCGCCAGCTGACAGCCGCGGTTGACCTGAAATGCGAAGAACACGGCCATGCCAAAAAGCACCACCGCCAAGGCAGCCGGATCGAGGGAGGGCATGCTCTCCAGAATCTCCCAGAGATTGAAGAGGACAAAGGCGCCACACAGCGCAAGGGCGCAGCGATACCAGATGATCACGATGCGGTTCAGTTTCTTCATGGACTTGGCTGCTGGAGTCGCGCGATTGGGCGGCTTCCCGATCGATCAGGAGCCTGCCTCACAAAAACACAAAAAAGCCCGGCCGGGAAGTCCGGCCGGGCTTGGTGAATCGGTTATGGGTCGGCCCTGCTCGATCTCGGCCTCTTCGGAATGTTCGAAATCTTATTCAACTTCATAGATGGACTGGAGCTTTTCGCCCACTTCATCCATTTCTTCGTCTTCCATGGCTCCTGCGATGATTTCCTGGATCTTCTCGGCATCCGGATTGTTCTGCATGTTCATGCCCATTTGCATCATCAGGGGCATCATTTGCTCCTGAGCCGCTTCCATCGTGGCCTGAAAGGACTCCTTCTGCTCGTTGGTCGGTGCCGGAAGGGCCTCGGCGGCCTTGACCAGGTCTTTCATCTTGGTCTTGACCTTCTCGGTGCTCTCGGCAAAGGCCTTGGCAGACTCGATGTCCTTGATGTTGGACATGGAGGTCATCATTTCAGTCATGAGGGCAGCCGTTTGAGTGGCAACTTCATCATGACTCTCGGGTTTGCCTTCGGCACCGACGGCGGTCATGGGCAGCAGGACGGCACCGGCCAGAAGGAGGGTGGGGATCAGTTTGTTTATCATCGTTTCGTATGGGTACGGGTGGCAATGTAGGCCTCAAACCCATCCATGGCCATCAAAAAGCCCGGTCGGCGAATCGCCAACCGGGCCGGGTGTGAATTTGCACGAACAGGGTCTTACTCGGACTCTTCGGCCTCTTCAGCTTCTTCGGGAGCTGCGGATTCCTCGGGCGCATCGATTGCACTGTTCTCCTTACCGGCCTGGGTCGCCGCTTCAGCCAGGATCTTCGCTTTATTCTCAGCCTCTTCGGGAATTGCGGATTCCTCGGGCGCATAGATTGCACTGATCTCGTCACCGATTTGTTCCATTTCGTCATCGGCCATGGCGCCTTCCATGACCTCGGAGATCTCTTCGGCGTTCGGGTTGTTCTGCATGCTCATCATCATGGTCATCATGCCAGGACCGTGCTTCTTCTGCACGGCCACGGTCGCCGCTTCATAGGCAGCGATGTCCTCGGTGGTTGGCGCTGGGAGCTTGACGGCTGCCGCATGCAGCGCCTTCATCCTGGGCTTGATCCCCTGCAGGGTGTCCGCATAGGCCTCCGCCGTGGGAACATCCTTGATGGCCACCATGTCCTCCATCATTTCCTCCATCAGGGACGTGAGCTCGCCGATGATTTCGGCGTGGGTGGAATAGGTCGCGGCATCGATCTCGCTGCTCCCCTCGGCAGCATTCGCCCCCCCGGGGGCCTGGGTGTCGGTTTCGGTGCCGGCCTTGCCCTCTTCCTTGTCGCCGCCACAGGAGGTCATGGCAAAGGGGATGGCAAAGGGGATGGCAATGGCTGCGAAAATGGATGTGATGGTCTGGATCTTCATGGTATCGGGCATGTGAGCTTCCACCTTAGGAAGGCGGCGACGCCGTGGCCATTACAAAAAAGACCAAATCCAGCGCACCCCCCACGGGTGCAGGATTGACGTCGGACCACCGCTCTTACAGCGTGGAAGCAACTTGAGAAACCATGGGAAGAGCCTTTGAATGCCGCCGCCGAGCCAAGGAATCGCGTTGGGCTGAAATGTCCAAGGTGTTCCCCAAGCTCGCCAAGTCCATCACCCTGGCCGCCAAGAATGGCGGGCCGGACCCGGAAGCCAACGCGCCGCTGCGCATCGCGATTGCCAACGCGAAGGCCAAGAACATGTCGCGCGACAACATCGAGGCGGCAATCAAGCGCGCCGAGGGCAAGGACGCCTCCGAGATCACCGAGGTCAGCTACGAGGGCAAGGGCCCTCACGGCTCGCAGTTCATCATCGAATGCGCCACCGACAACACCAATCGCTCGGTGACCAACATCAAGACCATCTTCAACAAGAACGACTGCCAGCTGCTCAACAACGGTTCACTCGACTTCATGTTCTCGCGCAAGGCGGTGATCGAATTCCCCGTGCCCGAAGGCAAGAACATGGAGGAGGTGGAACTCGAGCTCATCGACCACGGCCTTGAGGAGCTCTCCATCGACGATGATTACGTGACCGCCATCGGCGACTACACCGCCTTCGCCCAACTCAGCCAAGCGGTCGAGGAACTCGGCATCAAGGCCGCCAAGTCCAGCCTCCAGCGCATCCCCAACCAGCCGGTGGAAATGAGCGAGGCGCAGATCGAAGACGTCGAGGCCATCGTCGACAAGCTCGAGGACGATGACGACGTCCAGGCGGTCTACACCAACCTCGCCTGAGCCCCATCGCTCAAGGTTCCTGCTGCAAATAGGGCAGCATGGGCCACAGACGGGCAAAGGGGGTGTTGCCCCCAGCCAGCAAGTCGATGATCTCGAAGGCGGCCGGATTGGCGCGCAGCGCGGCCACCAGATCCGCCCGTTCAAGGCCATCGAAGAGCGGGGTGATCACCACACAGAAAGCCATGCCCGCGTCCTGGCGCAACTCAGCGTGACGCGCTTGCTTGAGAACCTGCAACAGCAGCGGCAGGGCCTTGGCCGGATCGCCGCTGGCGGCGTGCAGCGATCCCTCGAGCAGATCCACATCCACGGTGTAGCGGCCTCGGGGATGGTCTTGCCGATAGGCTGCGATCGCGCGCAGCAGTTCGGGGCGATTGAAGCCCGCGAGGTCCGGATCGAATGAGATGGACTTGTAACCGATGGCGATGGGCGCTTCGGGAAAGCGGGTGACTCGGAACCGCGGATAGCCGATCGCGTCGCGCACCTGCAAGCGCAGCAGGCGCAGGCGGGCGGCCTCCGCCTTGGGACTTGCCGGATGGTCTCGGAGGTATTGCTCCCAGATTTCCTGGCGCAGCGCATGCCCGTCCGCGGCGTTGCGGGCGGCCCCCGCCCGACTCAGCGCATCCAGATAGTCCAGGAAGGGCTCCAGAACTTCACCCCCGTCCATGGGAGAACCATCCAGCTGCTGGCGCCTCTGAACGTAGCGCACAAACAGCTGCGCAGACACCCCTTCGCAATGGGCCACCGCATGCAGGTCGTCGATCTCGTCGACCACCCCGAGAATCTCCCTGCGCTCCAGTAGCGGCCGGATCGATTCGAATTCCCGCAGAAGCCTTGAAGTATCGGCAGCCGGGTCCTTGCTTCGCGCCAGGTCATTGAGACCCTGCCTCACTTGCTCCCACTTCTCATGAGCAAGACGGCGCTCCTCCCAGCTGATCTGGTCGAGGATTTCCTCGACCTCCTCGCCCAAGGCCCACGGCGCCCAGTTGCCGGGCATCCACTGGTCGAGCAAGGCAGGGGGCTTGAACTCGTAAGCGATGGCGGCCCTGGCTTCCTCGCTGTCGGGAAACTCGCGCTGCAGGCGCTCCACCCAGCTCTTGGACCATTCGCCGTGCCCCTCCTCGACGGCGCGACTGAGGCGATAGGGAGAGAACTCGGCCAGCTCAAAAAGGGCTTCATTGGCGCGGAAAAGCGCCTGTCTGGTCATGTGGGGCGAGGCATACTCCATTCGCAAGACGGCCCGCCAGTGGCTGAGCGCATGGTGGAGTTCATCGCGCTCGTCGAGCTCTCGCACCAGCCAGCGGTCGCCGAGCTCCAGGACCCGGCCATTCACGCGGCGCAATTCATCGAGCCTCTCATTCTCGCTGGCCGAAAAATCCATGAAGCGGTGCAGCGGCAGGGTCAGACGACCGCGCAGCGATGCCCAGTGATGGGCTGCACGCAGGTGCAGCCGGGCCTTGCGCGCGCCGGAAGCAGACTTGAGTTCGGCAAGGGTCCCGGCCAGAGCGGCGACCTCGGCATCCCAGCGCTCCTGGTCGAGGTGGCTGCAGCCCTCAATTGAAGAGGGATGATGTCCACGCTCCTCCTGCTTGCGAGGCGGATCCAGGTAGCGGGACGCCGTGTCGAAGGCACCGCGGCACAGGTAGCGGCTTCGGACCACCATGCGCATCACCTCCAGATGCGGGTGATGCTCGGGCATGGCTTCGAGGGTGTCGCGAAGCTCGCGCAGGGGGCCGAACTGGGCCAGCACATCAATCCACTGGATGGCCTGGTCCTTCATCAGGGAATGCGCACTGTCTTCCTCGACGAAGCTGAGCAGCTCCAGCATGGCCTCCCCCGCCTGTCCGATCCGGTAGGTTTCCAGGGCATGGTCCAAGCGCGCCACTTCGGCGAGCGGGCCCTTGGGATCGAGCTCGATCACCTGCGCCAGGGCCGCGCGCGCCTGGTCGTATCGCCCCAGTTGGTGGCAGGCCTTGGCCTTGAGCTGCAACAACTCGGCGTTCACCTCCCCCGTCCGCTCAAGGATGGCGAGGGCCTGCGCAGGCTGCTGCGCCTGAAGCAGCGACCATCCCAGCACCCAGCCTGAAAGGCCGTCGACCGGACGCCCGGACTTCACCACGGCCCTGGCGAGGCCAGCAATCATGTCGCGCGACCAAGGCTCGCTGCGGACGCGCAGCCCCTCCATCCGATCCAGCACCTCCTGCCCTCCGTCCATGCCCTCGTTGCGGCCCCGGATCTGGCCCTGCGCGGCTGGATCGAGGGCATGATAGACCATCTGGCGGGTCAGGCCCGGCAGGCGCACGGCGCGTTCAAAATCGATCCCATGGACCTGGTGGCGCTCGCCCTGATAGGCCATGGGCAGCAGCACATCCAGCTCGCGCATGACCGAGTGGGCGACCTCCCGGGTGGGCTGGCATTCGTAGCGCAGCATCTGCCGGTTGATGGCCGAGACCAGATTTCCCTCGTCGAGATCGAGACCGCCCAGCCAGCCGATCACATCAGCACGAAACCGCCCTTCTGGATAGACCTCAAGGTAGTGCTCGAATGCCTCGCGCGACTGCTCGCGGACCTCCCCGATGCGCCGGCCAAGTTCTGCATCCGCCTGCGCTTGCTGTTTGAGAGCTTCGAGCTCGCGGGCCAGCTCCAGCAGACCGCGGCCGCGCATGAAGGCGGCCACTTCCGCGCGGGGATGATCCGGGTAGGCCTTGATGACCGCCTCGAAGTCCGCCAGCGCGGCTTCCAGTTGCCGGGCATGGAAATGGAAGGCGCCCCGCCGAATGCGCACATTGGGCTTGAGCGCCGGCGGGCAGGACTCCAACCAATCCCCGTACTCGGCGGCCCGTGCGGCCAGCTGCGCGCGATGGGCCTCGAGCATTTCCGCAAATTGCTCATCGCTGATCCGCCAATCGCGGGTCGGCGGACGGGTGACAAATTCATGGCCCGGAACCCACTGGATCCGCCGCTTGAGGTAGTCCGCGAGATCCACCGCCGGCAGCGGCAGCTTGACCAACTCCTGCATCTCCAAGAGCAGATTGGCGAGCTTGATGCTGAATTCCCCATTCCGATTGCGCTGGCGCAGGGCTTCAATGCGCTGCTGCGCCTCTTGCACCGGCAACTCGGAAAGCTCTCCGATGAGTTCCTCCACTTCGGCGACCAGGCCCTCCTTGGCCTCGCCGGAGGGCGCGTGCGCTTCATCGAGCAGCAGCCTCCAAGGCTTGACCGCCGTGCGCTCGGGATACTCCGGCAGGGGTGGAGGCGCGCTGTAAAAAAAGGGTCCACAGGCCAGCACCAGCGGCAGGACAGAGACAAAAAGCAGACGGCGATTCATGGCCACCCAGCTTAGAAGATTTGTCCCACTGCCGCCATCGTGGATTTGCCATTATTGAGAGTTCAAAATCAGACTCCCATGCATCAAAACTCAATCGACTCTGCAATGGCCCACCGTGGATTGATTTCCGCCTGATGAAGCTGTTTTGGAATCGTCAGTAGAAGCGATCCATGTTCACAGCCCCCGGCTCACTCCTCAGGGACCGCCCGGCGGGAAGTCCATGGTAGTACCACTCGATACGGCGAAGCATGCGCGCATCGACTGTCCGCGCGCCCGCCGAGATGCCACTGAACTCGCCCGCAGCCGGATTGAGAAAGGGTCGCTGCGCCTCGGCTTCGATCGTGAGGACATGGGCCTGGCCATCCGAGCGCGGCAGCACATCGCCCGGACCACGGTTGGTGAGCACCAGGGTGCCGTCGGCCTCGAAATGGTGGCTCAAGTCGGGCTTTGGCACCACCCCCTCCTGCAGGGCTTCCAAGTGGGCCACCGAATAAGCGGCCGCCGGGGCGCTGGCCGGATGGGCAAACCAGATCACCCCACAGGCGCCCGCCTCTTTTGCCGCTTCAATGGCCCGGATGAGTCTCTTCGAATCGGGCTGGCGGCGGATCAGGTAGGACCCGGCGTGAAGGGAAACATCGGCGAATCTGATGTCGCCAAGGGCGCGGAGAAGCTGCAGCTCGCTGCGCGCGCCCTCCTGCAATTCGAGCTGGGGATGCGAGACCAGCGCCTGCTGGTTCCAGCGATGCAGATGCCCGAGCGAAGATCCATCCGCAGCAAACAGGCTGAGCCGCGTGTAGTTGGGCAAGCCCGCGCGCCACGGAATCGGGCAGCGCCGCCATCGCCCGATCCACTCCAGGCTCGACTCATCGACCAGCGGGCGGACCTCGCCACTCACGACCTCCTGCACAGAATCCGGCTCCAAATCGTAGAACATGGGGCAAAGCTCATCGACCGCACCGCAAAAATCGCCAAATTCGGGAGCCATCACCCAGCTGGCGAGCGCAGTCACCGAGAGCCTTTCCACCCCTAGCTCGTCCCGCAATGAAGTCAGCCAGGCGGCGTAATCTTCGAGTCGCGCAGTGGGGCAGTCGTAGTCCAATTCCAGCGCCTTTGCCTTCTGCTCGCCAAACCAATGCTTGAGTTGCCGCACCACCGCCCTGCGGTAGTCCTCGTCATCAAGCACGCGCGTGCCCGCCGGCAGCCGAAAGACCGGCACCACGCCTCTCTCCGCGGGCAGTTGATCGCGCTGCAGGTGGCGATGGAGCGCGCGCTGGTCACCCCCGGGAAATTCGATCGCCAACCAGCGCAGGGCATGGGCAGAAGCAGCGGGGTCCAGGTCGCGGGGTGAGGCATTCCAAACCCAGAACTCGGGACGGGGGTCCCATTCGGCCCCGGCCAGCTCGCCGGATCCGGAGTCCGTGTCGCGACAAGCCGGCAGCATCAGCACCAGCAGCATCGCGGCCCGGCAAGGCTTGAGAGGCGGCATTCCGATCACCCCTGCACTCTGCCCCAAGCCCAGCCATCTGTCCGTCCAATTCGCACCGGGCACTCCGGGTCCTGTCCACGCCATCTATTCGGTTGCCTCCACGCCGCCCCGGCTGCATACATCCTTGCATGGCATGGCTGTCGCATGGGACCCGAATCGTGTTGCGGCGGCATGCGCTGGTGCTGCTGTTGATCGCCTCCATGGCCCTGATCCACACCCTGCAGTACGGGGTGTCGCTGGAATTCCAGACCCGCTTCATGGCCGTTCCCGCCGATGTGGTGGAAGCATGGCAGCTGTTGCGCTCCGGCGAGGCCGACCTGGCCAGCCTCTGGCCCTTTGCCACTCTGGTGACCTACGCCTTCCTCCACGCCGGCCTCGATCATCTGGCCGGCAACATGCTACTTTTCTGGGTATTCGGTGCGCTGATCCACCAACTGCTGGGCTGGCGCTGGCTGCTTTTGATCGTCGGGGTCACCGCGGCCGGTGCGGGCATCACCCACACCGTGATGAATCCGGAGAGCCTTGGCACCCTGCTGGGCTTTTCGGGGGTGGTCTATGGCGTCATGGGAGCCTACCTGGGCCTTTCGGTGCGCTGGCAACTGCCCGACCCCCACGTCTGGCCCATCGCCCGCCCGGTCCCGCCGATCCGCCTCGTCATCCTGGCAGCGGCCTATGTGGCCATCGACTACTTTGCCATCTTCGGAGGAACGTTGGGCGAAACCGCTTACGGCGCCCACGTCGGCGGCTTCACTTGCGGCCTGTTCCTGACCAGCTTCATCACCCCGAGGCCAGCGCAGGCACTTGCCAAAAGGTAACAGGAAGTGGACGCAAATTGATCGACCCGGCTCTCTTGCTCCGTAGGATCCAAGGCCATGGTTCCCCACGAGATTTCCCGTCGCCATTCACTCAAATTGCTCGCCACCGGAGGCGCCACCATCGGCCTTGCCGGCAAGCTGCAAGCCCTTTCCCGGAAGACCGCAGAAGATGACCGCTGGAAAGACCGCCACGACCGCGTCTGGCTATCCGGCGACGTTTGGGCCAACCCGATGGAGGATTGGCGCCTGCGCGAGGGCGGCGCCGAATGCATTCACGGCGGCGAAGCACGCAGTGTGCATTCGCTGACCCACCAGGTGGCGCGCAACAAACCCTTCCAAATGGGAGTTCAGCTGACCCGGGTCGAGTCCCACGCCAAGGACGCGGGTGCGGGCTTGCGCATCGGGCTGCGCAGCGAAATCGACGATCATCGAGCCAACTGTTTTGAGCTCGAGGGCATTACCGGCGGCTGGAAGCCGGGCACTCTGAGCCTTGGCAAGAACGAGGCCAAATTGCCGAGGGAGCTGGACTCCGTATGGCTGGAGCTCAAGGCCAAGCCCAAGGGTCAGCAATGCGAGTTGACCCTGACCGCCGCCAAGGCTGCTGGAGGCAAGGCTCTCGCCCGCGTCCAGGAGATCGTGGCGGGCGACAAGGTTCTTGGCAACGTTTCGCTGGCCCACAATCTCAAGCCAACGAAGAAAGTCCGCCGAGGCAGTCCCGAGGGCACGCGCTACCGCTTTCACAACTGGACGCTCGACGGCCCCGGCTTCGAAGTGAAGGCCGAGCAGCAATTCGGCCCCATCCTCTGGACCATGTATTCACTCAGCGACTCACGCAGTGACGAAGGCTTTGTCCTCAAGCTGAGTGCGGTGACCGGCCCCATGGGAGAGCAGGACACCAAGGAGGTGGAGCTGATGATTCAGGAAGACGAGAAGTGGAAGTCGCTGGGCATGGCTCCACTCGACACCGACGCCTGGGTCGCCACCTTCCGCATTCCCAACTGGGACGCCAGCAAGAGCATGGCCTTCAAGACCGTCTATCACGAGAAACTCAAGAACGGCAAAACCGTGCCCCACGAATGGAGCGGCACCATCCGCGCCAACCCGGTCGGCCGTCCGCTGCGCATGGCCGGACTCACCTGCCAGAACGACTACGGTTTCCCCTACGCGCCAGTGGCCGACAACCTGGTCAAGCTCGACCCCGACCTGCTCTTCTTCTCCGGCGACCAGATCTATGAGCACCACGGCGGCTTTGGCATCATCCGTCGGCCCGCCGAACCGGCCATCCTCAACTTCCTGCGCAAACAATACCAGTTCGGTTGGTCCTTCCGCGAGGCCATGCGCAAGGCCCCCACCCTCTGCCTGCCCGACGACCACGACGTCTTCCAGGGCAATATCTGGGGCGAGGGCGGTGCCGCGATGAAGGGCGACAACACCTCCTCACTGGGTGGCTACATTGAGCCGGTGCGCATGGTCAACGCCGTCCACAAGATCAACTGTGGCCACCATCCCGACCCCTTCGACCCCACGCCCGCCAAGCGCGGCATGAGCGTCTATTACGGCGACATGGTCTACGGCAATGTGGGATTCGCCATCCTCGCCGACCGCCAGTGGAAGACCGGCCCCGAGGCCGTCGACACCGGCAAGGGCCGGCAGGACCACGTACCCGACAAGGATTTCGACACCTCCACCCTCGACAAGCCCGGCCTGATTCTGCTCGGCGAGCGCCAAGAAACGTTCCTCGAGCATTGGGCCAAGGACTGGCGAGGGCACAAGCTCAAGGCCGTGCTCAGCCAGACTGTCTTTGCCGGCGTCGCCACTCATCACGGTGGGCCCGATGGCTACCTCAAGGCCGACCTCGACAGCGGCGGCTGGCCGCAGACCGCGCGCAATCGCGCCATCGACATCCTGCGTCCCTCCATGGCCCTGCACATCAACGGCGACCAGCACTTGGGCAGCCTCTCCCAATACGGCGTGGAAACGCAGCGCGACAGCAACTGGGCCTTCTGCACGCCTGCCATCTCCGCCGGCTACCCGCGCTGGTGGCGACCGGATGACGTCGGCATGCCCCACGCCAACCGCCCCAAGCACGGACTGCCCCACACCGGTGAATACGAGGATGGACTGGGCAACAAGGTCTACGTCTATGCCGTGGAAAATCCCAAGGTCGGCAAGGCGCCCAACCGCTACGACAAGGCCCACGAGAAGGCCAGCGGCTTCGGCATGATCACCTTCGACACCGAGGCAAAAACCTACCACATCGAAGCCTTCCGCTTCCTCTGTGACGCTACCGACGGCAAGCCGGAAAACCAGTTCAATGGCTGGCCGGTGACCCTCCACCAGCAGGAAAATCGCGGCCAGAACCGCCTCAAGTAGCCAGCCCCGATCCGACACCCGTACAACAGTAGGGCGGCGAGCCACTGGCTCGCCGCCCATGCCATGGCTGGCAACCGGTACTGCCCAACAGGAAAAGGGTGCGTGAGATCCTGTAAGGCAAGCCGGCTGCCATGATGGCAGACTGCAATGGGATCAGGAAACTGCTGCAGACAGCTTGCCTTTCACCTTGCTGAAGCCGTCGCGCAGCTCGTTGATTGCCTTGTCAAAGTGTTCACGGGCACTGTTCCAGTTTTCATCGGAAGTGCCCTTGAGTTCTTCGGCACGGTTCTTGAGCTCCTTGCGTTTGAGCTTCAAACTATTGAGCTGCTTTTTCACTTCTGCGTCCGCTTCGATTTTCTTCTCGGTCAGGTCGTGTTCCAGACGATCAATCTTGGTGCTCAGATCGTTGAGGGCGCTTTTGGAATTCTGGATGTATTCGTCTTTGTTTTTCATGGTGTATGGGGTTCGGGGTTGAGAGATGGGGAGTTGGGAGTTGGGAGAGATATGTTGTGAGATATGAATGGCTGCCGCCCGGCTCGGAGCGTGGGCGGCAATGAGGATCGTGGTCATTTGCCCTTTTGCTTCGAGGCATCCTTGAGGGTGACAATGGAATCCACCATCAGTTCACGACTCTCCCACCAGTTGTTGTCGAGATCACCGGTCATGGTGACGCGGTCACCCACGGCAAGCTTCTGATAGCCTTCGTCGTCGAAGGGATTGTATCCCAACTCGGCGGTGTCGGCGCGCATGGCACGCTTGCCGGTATCGACGGTGAACTCGAGACCCTCAATGTCCTCGATGGTGCCAGTGATGCGGAAATCGGATTCCGACACCGAGAGTG
>JAWVYP010000076.1:0-11337 GCA_033722655.1 Akkermansiaceae bacterium
CGTAGCTCAGCTGGATTGATGCTTCTCCGAAGCATCCACGAAGTCTGCGGCCTCCGCCGAGGCCGGTTTACTTAGCCGATTCGCTGCGCTCATCGGTCCTTCGGTCGTTGAGCAAGCTCTCTCCAGCACAGACATCCAAGTCTTGTTTTGACTCGGAGCTACTGATAAACCGATTTCCCCAAGGCACCCGTAGCTCAGCTGGATAGAGCATCCGCCTTCTAAGCGGACGGTCATTGGTTCGAATCCAATCGGGTGCACATCCACTCTCCCCAGACTCACACCACTCCATGCGCACCGCTGTTTACGCCGGGTCCTTTGACCCTCCGACCAAGGGTCACATCTGGATGATCGAACAGGGCGTGGCCATGTTTGACAAGCTGATCGTCGCCATTGGCGACAACCCCTCCAAGCGCTACTCCTTCAGTGTGGAGGAGCGCCTGAAATTGCTGAAGGCCTCCACCGCCCACCTTGAGGGACTGGAAATCGAGTACTTCGACAACCGCTACCTGGTCGACTACGCCAAGGAGGTGAAAGCCGACTTCATCCTGCGCGGCATCCGCTCCTCCCACGACTACGAATACGAACGGGTCATGCGCTACATCAACGGCGACATGGCTCCCGACATCACCACCGTGCTGCTGATGCCGCCCCGCGACATCGCCGAGCTTTCCTCCAACATGGTCAAGGGCCTGATCGGCCCCGAAGGTTGGGAGGAGACCGTCCAACGCTACGTACCGGAACCGGTATTTGAGATGATCCAGCAATCCGTCAAGGATGGCGGCGGCCACGATCTAAAGATCACCCAGTGAGCGCATCATCGATTGCGCCTGGCCGGCGTATCCAGCGCCAAAGAGATTGGCGTGGTTGAGCACGTGGTAGAGGTTGTAGAGATCCCGCCGCTCTTCATATCCCGGATCCAGCGGCCAAGCCTGGCGGTAGGCCTTGTAAAAGCTTTCCGGAAAGCCGCCAAAGAACTCGCTGAAGGCCAGGTCACATTCGCGGTCCCCATGGTAACAAGCAGGGTCGTAAATCACCGGCTCACCCGCTGAGGTGAAGCCTGCATTGCCCGACCACAGGTCACCGTGCAGCAATGAGGGCTCAGCTTGGTGGCCCTTGAGTCGGCTTGCCGCGACCTCAAGAAAAGCCTCCCAGCCGTCGAAGTTCATGCCCTTCCCCTCCGCCAATTCGAACTGGAAGCGCAGGCGCTCCTCCACAAAGAATTCCGTCCAGCTACTGCGGCGACGGTTGGGCTGCGGGCTTGCCCCGATGAAATTGTCACCATCCCAGCCATGGGACTCACCAAGACTGCGATGAAGCTGCGCGAGCTGCTCCCCCATCTTCTGCCATCCGCTCTTTCCCGCGCTGCAACCCAGGTCGAGAGCCTCGAGAACGAGGATGGATTGTCCGCCTGCCACACCATGACCGACCACCTTTGGCACCCGGATGGCTCCTGCCTCACCCATGGCGCGCAGACCATTCGCCTCGGCCTCAAACATGGCGAGGGCATTCGGGCCGTTCATTTTGACAAAGAAGCGTCGCTCACCATCCGAATGGATCCCGCTGTGGTGGATGCAACCGCCGTGACAGGCTTCGACTTGGGTCGGCCGAAACGGTGAGCCCGTGTACTGTTCCACCAACTCGCTCAGCAGCTCATGCAGTTCTTTTGCCATGGGGTTTCTCCTCGCTCTTCTACCGACCGGGCCATTCAAGCCCGGGCGGTGGCGAATTCCTGATCATTCATCTGGTGAGCTTGCGCATGGCCTGCGCGTATCGCTTGCCAAGCTCCCTGACGCTCTCCGCATCGAAGTGCCATCGGTCATAGGTTTTGAGTCCTTCGGAGCTGGCCACTGCGGTATTCTCCACGGACTTCGGCAACTCGAGGATTTCATCATTGATGGGACTGGGCCTGACGATTTGGCCGGCCACAAATGGTAGATCCTCGTCTCCAAGATCGCGCCGCAGATTTTCAACCAATTGAGCCAGCCTTTCCGCATATCCTGCCGGTCTGCCATGGTTGCTTTCCCCCTGATGCCATAGCACTCCCTTAAGTGTTCCGGTCTTCTGGGCCTCCCTGGCCCGACGGACGGCTTCCTTGTAGAACTTCGTGTCCGCCGCCCATTGCTCGATCTTGCTCCCACCCTTCGCATTGACCACCAGTCCGATGGCCTGGCCTTCCTTGTGCATCTCCAAGGCAAAGCTGTAGCCGGGATTCATTTTCTGCATGCCCAAGCCCTTGCGGATGGTCGAGTGGCGGTTGAGCGGATTGCTCGCCACCTCCCATCGCTCTTCGCCATTGAGCAGGAACACTCCATTCATGGGTTTGGCCTCCTCCTTGTTGAAAGGGGCGCGCCCTGCCATGTTCGATTGTCCAATCAGCAGATAGACATGGAAGTCCTCCTTCTTGGAGGGCGGCTCTTGAGCAAGGGCGATGCCCGTGAGCAGATAAAGTGCGGCAAGGGATTTCAAGGACTGGAGCATGACTTTCATACGGCTGGGTTGCGGGCTTCTATTCTGGAGTGGCAGCACGGATCCACTCCCGCTTGAAGGCATCCCAGAATTGGTCCGTCTGCTCCCACTTGCCGAGGATTTTCGCCACCATCGCCTCATGGAAGGCCATGCCGGAGCGCACCAGATGCCATGAAAATGGACCATGGCCAGTCAGGTGCGGGTCACTCTCTGGCGGCACCTTGTCAAAGACGCGCTCCATCCAGCCGAGCAACTTGGGCCCCACGCACCAGATCACCTCATCCTTCTGGGCCACCTCCCGGAAGCGCCAGGGAGTCTGGAATTCAATGACGGGATGGTCGTCGGTATTGAGCGGGTAGGATTCGAACAGTTCGCGGGCCCCGGCCAGGTTTCCTGCATAGAAGAAGGGAGTAAACTCCGCTTTGACCTTGATCCCTTCAGACGAGAAGTATTGCCAATCCAAACCTCGAAGCTCGGTTCGCATTTCCTTGAGGTCGGCAGCAGGCGGAACCGGCACCGGGCTCGGCCTGACCTTGCAGATCAGGGCCACCTTCTCATGACCGGGATCAAAATTGTTGCGCCACATCGTGACCTCACCAAAGACCTGGAGTGCGGTGTGGACGATCACTCCAAACTCGTACTCCGTGAGCTGATACATGGGCAGCCACTGGACAAAGACTCCATCCTCTTTGAGTCTCTGCGCCACGACCTCGTAGTGATCCAGGCTGTAGAGACTTCCCGCCCCACGGCGGTATGGCAGGAAGAGATCGGCATTGATCATGTCGAAACGCTCCTTGCTGGCCATCAGATGGTGGCGTCCGTCCACCGCCAGAATCTCGACGCGCTCATCTTCGAACAAACCGCCCAGCAAGTGGCTGGGCATCCATTTCCTCGCCGCCTCGATGACCGAGGGGCTCAACTCGCAGGCGAGCACGCGCTCGACATTGGGGAAGCGCTCCTCGTCGAGGGCCGCTCCCACTGACATGCCCGTCCCCACGCCAATGTAGCAAATGCTCTGCGTCTCCGGGTAGAGGTAGAGCGGGATGCGCGTTTGGTTGACCTGCTCGGTGTAAGCTCCAGTCGAGCCCAGTGAGTAGGTGGCATTGACCAGAATCGCCCGGTGCCCACTCTTCTTTTTCACCACCGCCACCGTGCAGTCGCTGCCCTCCCAGACTTCCAGAACCTCTGCAAGGTTTTGCACGTCTTGCGGCTCTGCCAAGACGGGCAATTTGACGTGATGAAACAAGGGATAGGTCAAGCCGATCAGGATCAGCAGGTTCACCCGCAGCAGGAGCGCTCGTCCCCAACCAAGAGTCAGCAGCAGGGCCGCGGCCAGGTGCAGAACCGCCATGAATTGCAGGGTCGACCACATGCCCAACATGGGCAGCAGGACAAAACCACAAGCCAGCGATCCCAGAATGGCGCCAAGGGTATTGATGGCGAGCAGTCGTCCCAGCATGCGCCCCGGGACTTTCACCTCATGCTCCGCCATCTTCATCAGGAAGGGAAACACCACTCCCAAGGCAATGACCGTGAAACCCACCCCGCCAAAGCCCATGCGGAACAGATCCGCCACATGTCCGGACCAGGTCTCCCGAGGGTTGGAAAGAGGCTGCAGATCCCGGGTCGCCGCCAACAGCATGGCCGGACCCAGCACAATCAATCCGCCTGACACCAGGAGAACGACCAGCAGCACCTTTCTCGGTGGCTGGTTCATGCGGGCGAGCAGCGAGCTGATGGCCGCACCGATCGCCAGCCCCAGCAGGACCACCGCCAGAATCACCGCAAAGGCATAGACCGAGTTTTCGTGAACCTGGGAAAAGATGCGGGTCCAGACCACCTCCAGGCCCAGCACCACAAAGCCCGACACAAAGGCCAGCAGCGCCACCCGGATATCCAGGCGGCCCGTGGCCTCATCCTTTTCCTCCGGTGAAGGAGCCATGGTCTCATCCTCCACCCTCGAACCCCACCAGGCCCAGAGTGCCGCCAGCAAGGAACACAGCAGCGCGATTCCATAGCTCATGCGCAGGCCGAAGGCCGGCAAGAGCAGGAAGGCCCCGAGCACCACCCCCAAGGTCGCGCCGAGGGTGTTGGTGGCATAGAGCCAGGCCGAGGTGGATCCGAATCGGCTCCGCTCCTTCACGGCCCCCTGGGCCATGGCGGGAATGGTGCCACCCATGAAGAAGGCCGCAGGAAAAATGAGCAAGCCGGCCATCACCAGTTTGGCGATCAACAACCACGGGGATCCCACCAGGGCTCCATAGATGGACGGATAAACCAGCGCCATCAGCCAGCGCAGACCAAAGTAGGCCACCGCACTGGCCGCGATCCCGAGCTCCAGCAGCGCATATAGACGCAAGGGCTTGCCGCTGACCTTCCTGCCCCACCACCAACTGCCGACTCCGAGACCGGCAAAGAACATCGCAAAGGTGGCCGCTGCCGCCTGCGGACCACTGCCGAAGAGCAGACCCAGATGGCGCATCCACAGCACCTGATACACCAAGCTGGCAAAGCCCGAGATCAACACCAGCGCACTCAGCGAAGGAAGCCCGAGACGGCGATCCTTCGCCGGCTGCTCCTTCTGCTTCCAGCGCTTGCCTGACTTGCCCGCGCTCACTCGGGCACCTTGATCTTGATGTTGCGGAAGAACACCAGGTCGTAGTGGTCCTGCAGCAGGATGTGGCCGCTTTCCGCCTCACCGAAGCCCTTGTGGTTCTTGTATTTGCTGTTGGCCACCAACTGATCCCATTTCTTGCTGCCGCGCTCGAACTCGACGGTCACCTCGCCGTTGAGCATGAAGGTCACCTTCTTGCCCTTGGAGATGATGTGGGCCTGGTTCCAGCCCCCCACGGGCATCACCTTCTTGTCTTCGGGAGCGGCAATCAGGTCGTAGAGCGAACCGCACTTGCGGGTATCCTTCTTGCCCTTGTTGGCGTCGGGGTGGCGCTTGTCGTCAAGGATCTGGAATTCCGGGCCGAGCGGCTTGAGCTTTACCTGGCCAGGCTCGGATTCGATGAAGAGCTTGATGCCGCTGTTGGCCTTGGGCGTGAGTTTGAAGTCCAGCTTGAGCTCGAAGTCGCCGAACTTCTCCTTGGTGATGAGATCGCCGGCACCGCTTTTGGCCTCGATGCGCAGCACGCCATCTTCGATCTTCCAGCCCTTCTCCGGCCAGTCCTTGTCTTGGATGCTGCGCCAACCCTCGGTGCTTTCTCCATCCCAGAGGAGTCTCCAGCCATCGGCTTTCTCCTGCTCGCTCAGGGTATTGGGACGTCCACCCAGATCCTGGATGCGCAAGTTGCGCCAGGCGACCTGGGCGCCCTCCTGCTCCTTCTTGTGGATGCTGTGCACCTGCAGGCCGATGAAGCCCGAGGCCACGCGCGAGTCGGTCAGATCCGCCCGGGGCTCACCATTGAGAAAGGTCTTGATCGAATTGCCCTTGGCCTCGACACGCACCTGATTCCACTCGCCGGGCTTGAAGACTTCGAGTCCCTGCTCACTGAAAGCCTTGGCATCGCCGCCAGCCTTTCCCGGATAGAGCCAGCCGCGGACCGCCTCCTCGAAGATGCCGGCAGTCCACAGCCGCTTGCGCTTCATGTCGGGATCGATTTCCACCTGGTAGCCGTGCACCCGGCCGGCCGGAATCTTCTTGCTCATGTCCTCCCACATGACCTCGGTCTGCTCGTCAAAGCACTTGCTGCGGATCTGCACGCCCGAGTTGAGTTTGGGGTCCACCTTGAATTCGTATTCGAGCACGAAGTCGGCATAATCCTTGTCGGTGCAGAGGAAACTGTTGGGAGTCTTGAGAACCGAGGTGCCGACAATCGCCCCATCGACCACCTCATACTTGGCTTGGCCTCCCTTCTGGTTCCACCCGCTCAAATCCTTGCCGTTGAAGAGCGGCTTCCATTCCACTTCGGCCTGGGCGCCCATGGAGGCCAGTCCCAATGCCACGATACTTGCTCGAATTGTCTTCATCGGCTGGAGAATACGCGTCTGGGCGGGCGCTTCTAGCTCAATCTCCAGACAAGGAGCCGATGCATTGCGCCGCCAGATCCTCCACTTCGGCCACCGAAACCACGTGGCAGAGCCGCTGACGCAGCTCCTTGGCTCCCGGGAAGCCCTTGCAGTAGTTCATCAGGCGCGCGCGCATCGCGGTGATGGTCTGCTTTTCGGTGGGAAAGCGGCCACTCTCCACTGCCAGTCGGCAGTGGCGCAGCACCAGCTCCCAGCGCTGCTCGAGCGGGATTTCGGGCAGGATCTCGCCGGTTTCGAGAAAGTGGCTGACTTCGCGAAAAATCCAAGGATTCTGCATTGCCGCCCGCCCAATCATCAATCCGGAGACCGCGGTCTCGCGCTTGCGGCGAAGCGCATCCTCGCCGGTGCGGATGTCGCCATTGCCGATGACCGGCACCGACACCGCCTGAGCCACCGCGTCGATCACCTCCCAATCGGCCTCACCGCTGTAGCCCTGGGAGCGCGTGCGGCCGTGCACGGCAATTGCCTGCATGCCCGTCCCTTCGAGAATCCTGCCCACCTCCACGGCGTTCACCGAGTGGTGGTCCCAGCCGATGCGGATCTTCGCGGTCACCGGCACCTGATCACCCACCGCCTTGGCCACTCCACTGGCCACCGATTCCAGCACCGGGCAATCGCGCAGGAGTGACGAACCCCCGTTGCGGGACACCACCTTGTTGACGGGGCAGCCAAAATTGATGTCGATGAAGTCGGGCTGCTTCCAGTCGATGATCTTCTTGGCGGCCTCGCCCATGCGCTCGCCGTCCGCGCCAAAGAGCTGCACGCCCACCGGGCGCTGACCGTCATTGAATTCGGTGTATTTGCGGGTGCGGTCGTCGGCCTGCATGATGCCCTCGGCCGAGACGAACTCGGTGACCATCACGTCCGCTCCCAGGCCCTTGCAGATTTCGCGGAAAATCACGTCCGTGACTCCCGCCATCGGCGCAAGATAGAGGGGAAATTTGCCATTCTGGAACCAGGGCAGCACGCGGAACGCTAGCCCCAAGCCTTGGCCCTCGTCCACCTCCGACTTGGCCTTTGGGCCCGAAGAGGCTATCTTTCCATGAATGGCAGATCATCCGATGCACCACTCCCCGACCCATCTCGGCGGCAAACTGCTGCTGGCTGATCCCAGCCTACGGGGCAGCCTCTTCCAGCGTTCGGTCATCCTCATCCACGATCACCAACCCAAGGAGGGCGCCATGGGCCTGATCCTCAACCAGCCGACTGGCAAGCAGGTGGGCGACTTTCTCAAGTCTGCCGAATTCGAGACCATTTCCCAGCTGCCGGTCCACGTCGGCGGGCCGGTGGACGGCAATCAGCTGACCTTTTCGAGCTTTTGGTGGACCCCCAAGCGGGGCCTGCGCTGGGCCAATCGCCTTTCCCCGGAGCAGGCCGCCGAACATGGCCGCCGCCCCGGCCGCATCCTGCGCTCCTTCATTGGCTATTCGGGCTGGGGCTCCGGTCAACTCGAAGATGAACTCGAACAAAAATCCTGGCTTCCTGTTGCTCCCAAGTCCCAGCTTCTCGGCCAAAGCCACGACCCGGGCCTGTGGGCCACCCTGCTGGGCGAAATCTCGCCACTCCACCGCCTGATGGCCATGGCGCCGGAGAATCTCGATCTAAATTAGGCCCGGTTGCAGAATTTCACGCCCCCGACGATTGCTTTCGCCCATGGCTGCGTTAGCTTCGGCCCGCCCTTGCAGGGCATTCTACGCAAGCTTCCCAATCCATCTCCACGACATCCTCCCAACTCTACCATGTCCAAAACCCCGGTCACCTTCAGCCCCATCGACGAGATCATCACCGAGATCGCGGCGGGTCGCATGGTGATCTGTGCCGACAGCCCGGACCGCGAGAACGAGGCCGACCTGATTGGCGCCGCCTCCCAATGCACCCCGGAAATGGTCAACTTCATGGCCGTCCACGGCCGCGGCCTGATCTGCGCCCCACTCTCCGAGGAGCGCACCGAGCAACTCGACCTGCCGCAGATGACACGGCGCAATCTCGAGGGTCAGAAGACTGCCTTCACTGTCAGCGTCGATGCCGCCGCGGGCATCACCACCGGCATTTCCGCCGCCGACCGCTCCCACACCATCCGCCTACTCGCCGACCCCAAGGCCACCGCGGATTCATTTGTCCGCCCCGGCCATGTCTTTCCCCTGCTCGCCACCAACGAAGGCGTGCTGCGCCGCGCCGGTCACACCGAAGCCGCCATCGACCTCACCCGCCTGGCCGGCCTGCCCGAGGCGGCTGTCATCTGCGAAATCATCAAGGATGACGGCTCCATGGCCCGCGTCGGCGAACTCGGCGATTACCAGAAGAAGCACAAGCTCAAGGCCTGCACCATCGCCCAACTCATCGAATTCCGGCGCCGTTCGGAAAAACTCATCCTGCGCGAGGAAACCATCAAGCTGCCCACCGACTACGGCGAGTTCGACTGCCATCTCTACCGGGTCAAGACCGACGACAGCCACCACCTCGCCCTGACCCGCGGCGACATCAAATCCGACAAACCGACCCTGGTGCGCGTCCACTCCGAATGCCTCACCGGCGACGTCTTCCTCTCCAAGCGCTGCGACTGCGGCGGCCAGCTGGATGCAGCCCTCGAACACATTTCCAAGGAGGGTGGCGTGCTGCTCTACCTGCGCCAAGAAGGCCGCGGCATCGGCCTGCCCGCCAAGATCCACGCCTACAAGTTGCAGGAACAGGGCATGGACACCATCGAGGCCAACGAAAAACTCGGCTTCGCCTCCGACCTGCGCGACTATGGCATGGGTGCCCAGATCCTCGCCGACCTCGGCCTGCGCCAAATCCGCCTGCTGACCAACAACCCCAAGAAGGTCATCGGCCTGGAGGGCTATGGGCTCGAAATTGTCGAGCAACTCCCCATCGCCCTGCCCTCCAACCCGCACAATGAGAAATACCTCGATACCAAGCGGACCCGCATGGGGCACACGCTATAGGTCCTTGAGGAAGGCCTCAACCGCGACCGTGGCCGGCTCATCCCTCTTCCTGCTCCGGAATGTGAAGATCGAGCTTCTGCAGCGGATGCCCATCCACGACACAAGCCACATCGCGCAGCACTTCGGCGCGGGAAAAGCAGCATCGACAAGAGAAGCAGCAGGAAGCATCGCATGCCGAACGGAACCATGAATTCGCACGAAGGTTGCAATGCAAAGCTTCGGCCCACGTATACAGACTAGGAAAACTCGTGGTTGCACGAGCCGCCGGAACCCCACACACTGACGCCATGGAGCTGGATCTCATTGACGCCCCTTTTGATCTCAAGAAATACCCTCCCCGCGAAATCGAGGAAGCCTTTGAGGACCCCTTTTGCATCCGCTTCCTTCCCGACGAGGATCGCGCCGATGGCAGCTCGCGCTACTACGCGCTGGGCCGCACCGTTTCCGACCGCTACCTCTTCTTCGCCTTCTCCACCGACGGCAAGACCGCGCGTGTGGTGGCGGTCCGCGAGATGACCGAAGGCGAAAACAAGTTCTACAACCGCAAATACGCGGAGTTCGGCTGAACCCATCCCGTCTTTTCCCGACCATGAAAACCATCATCAAATGGTCCGACATTCCGGACTTCGACGACGAAACCAGCGAGGCGTCCTTCTGGGAAGATCACGAACTCGACAGCAAGCTGATGGCCGGATCCGTTCACGAAGCCGATTCGCGGGAGTCCACCACCATCACGCTGCGTTTCGACCCGCGCATGCTTTCGCGCATCAAGCGCATCGCCCGCTCGCGCTACCTCAACTACCAGTCCATGCTCAAGCAATGGCTCGCCGAGCGCCTTGAGGACGAAGCCGCCAAGCCGGGGCACAAGGACATTTGATTTGCGCTGCGCGCTTAGTTCTTAGTTCTTAGTTCTTAGTTCTTAGTTCTTAGTTCTTAGTTCCTAGTTCTTAGTTCCTAGTTCTTAGTTCCTGGCTGAATGCTCGCATTGCCGAAACGCGATGGAGCCACGGCACGATCCATTTGTGATCGTCAAAGAACTTGAACGACAATCCATATTGGACAGGCTTGTCTTGCCGTCCTAACTAAGAACTAGGAACCAGGAACTAGGAACACAACATGAATCAACTCGAGCAACTCAAGCAATTCACCAAGGTGGTCGCGGACACCGGCGACTTCGAGGCCATGAAGGCCTATCAGCCCCAGGACGCGACGACGAACCCCTCCCTCATCCTCAAGGCAGTCGGCCAGGATGAATACCGCCACCTTGCCGAAAAGGCCGTCAGCGAGCTCAAGGACTCGAGTCTCTCCGGCAAGGCCCTCACCGACGCCACGCTCGATCGCATCCTGGTGCTCTTTGGCCTGGAAATCCTCAAGATTGTCCCCGGCCGTGTTTCCACCGAAGTCGACGCCCGGCTCTCCTTCGACACCCAGGGCACCATCGACAAGGCGCGTGAGCTGATTGCCAACTACGAGAAGGAAGGCATCGAGCGCGACCGCGTGCTGATCAAGATCGCCTCCACCTGGGAGGGCATCAAGGCCGCCGAGCAACTCGAGAAGGAAGGCATCCACTGCAACCTTACCCTGCTCTTCTCCCTGCCCCAGGCCATTGCCTGTGCCGAGGCCAAGGTCCAGCTCATCTCCCCCTTCGTCGGCCGCATCCTCGACTGGCATAAGGCCAAGACCGGCGAGGACTACCAGGGCGATGACGATCCCGGCGTGCAGTCGGTCAAGGAAGTCTACAGCTACTACAAGAAGTTCGACTACAAGACCGAAGTCATGGGTGCGTCCTTCCGCAACAAGGGTGAAATCCTCTCGCTTGCCGGCTGCGACCTGCTGACCATCAGCCCCGACCTGCTCAAGGAACTCCAGGATTGCGAAGATCCGGTCGAAG
>JAWVYP010000077.1:0-11134 GCA_033722655.1 Akkermansiaceae bacterium
CACCTGACCAGCACAACTCAAGCAATCGTCTCACACAAGTGATTTTCACTATCGGCCATTACCATTTGAAGCCGATTTCAACGCAAAATCAGGGGGTGACTCACCTCAAGACCATTGGTGGCCAGGCGGTGAGCACGAATGGCTGGAACTGGCTTTATTGATCATGGGGAGCATCTGACCGAATTCACACTGCTTGGATTTGGATTCGAGCCCTACTTGTCTCTCAAACTTCACATTTGATGGAGTGGCCCTCGAGCACTCCAAGGCGGACAGGGCCCGACCCCTCCCTGGAGCTCGATATGACATCGGCATCCCACCAGCCCCTTCAGCCAAGGAGGAGTGGACTTTATCCACTCAGCAAGCCCAGCCACCAAACTAGAAAATCAATATTTCCGATCCACTCATGCGACGAAGCAGGATTGCTTAAATGCACAACATTTTCGAATATCAGTATTTCTTAAATATATACACGAACCATTGAAATACAAGTGCTTGTGTAATTTGCATTTCACGATAATGCTGCATGTTTTGGACTTGCATACAACTGTTCGCTTTACACGTTCGTTTGCTTTTCCTGAAAAGCAGAAATGCAGCAAAACAGGAGCTTAGCCCACCTAAACATTTGTATAGATACATCTCGCGCTTAGAACAGGACTCGAATTCTTGCTGATGGCCAAGCGACCCAGCTCATTTGCGCAGTAAAATAAGATCGATCCGCCAAGATGACTCCAAACTGCAAAATCTGCGGCCCCTTCCGCAGATTGCCCGATCGGCGCGCTTGACGATTGACCCTCCCCCGCGCCGGTCCTAGCTTGCGCCTTCCTGATCTATGAAAGCACCCATCACTGTATCCGTGACCGGAGCCGCTGGCCAAATTGGCTACGCTCTTCTCTTCCGCCTTGCTTCGGGCGCCGTCTTCGGCCCCGACCAACCCGTCAACCTGCGCCTGATCGAGATCGAGCCTGGAATGGCCGCTTTGGAAGGCGTGATGATGGAGCTCGACGATTGTGCCTTCCCCCTACTCAACGAGATGCACGGCACCTCGGACCTGAATGAAGGCTTCAAGGACGCCAACTGGTCACTGCTGGTCGGCTCGGTTCCCCGCAAGGCCGGCATGGAGCGCAAGGACCTGCTGGGCATCAACGGCAAGATCTTCACCGGTCAGGGCCAAGCCATCGCCGCCAATGCGGCCTCTGACGCCCGCGTGCTGGTGGTCGGCAATCCCTGCAACACCAACTGCCTGATCGCGATGAACAACGCCGAGGGCATGCCCAAGGAGCGCTTCTTCGCCATGACCCGCCTCGATGAGAACCGCGCCAAGAGCCAGATCGCCGAGAAGGCCGGCGTGCACGTCTCCCAAGTCAGCAACCTCTGCATCTGGGGCAACCACTCCGCCACCCAGTATCCCGACTTCACCAACGCCAAGATCGACGGCAAGCCGGTCACCGAGGTCATTTCCGACACCGATTGGCTGAAAGGTGACTTCATCAGTACCGTCCAACAGCGCGGTGCCGCCATCATCAAGGCTCGGGGCGCTTCGTCCGCAGCTTCTGCTGCCAACGCCGCCCTCGACACCGTGGTCAGCCTCACCAAGCCCACTCCGGAAGGCGACTGGCATTCGGTGGCTGTCTGCTCGGACGGCTCCTATGGCATCGAGGAAGGCCTCATTGCCTCCATGCCCATCCGCACCACCGAAGATGGCAAATGGGAAGTCGTCCAGGGCGTGCCCGTCGACGAATTCAGCCAGGGCAAGATTGATGCCACCATCAAGGAGCTCAAGGAAGAGCGCGAAGCCGTCGCCGATCTCATCCCGGGCTAGGGAGACGCTGATGAAAGGCGCGGGCTGACGATTCAAGTCTTTGACGCAGCCAATAGGTGTTTCACCAACACCGCTCAGGCAATCAATCTGGCCCTTTGAGAGGCTTGGCCCGGGCTTCCCAGCCGATTGGGCAAATTGCCCCCTTGAAGTGACTGCCCAACTCCCCATCTTGAAGTCAGACATCACCCCAGCCCAGCCATGAACGAACTGATCCACCGCATGCTCAAATTCTCCGTCCTGCCGCTCGCGCTCGCGCTCCTGCCTTCCTGCGACAAGCAAGACGCAAGCACCGCCAGCCCTGAAACCGAGGCCATCCTCTTTGACGTCAAGGCCTACCCCTTTTTCAAGACTTTCTGGCATCCCGTTCGCGAGCGCAGTGTCGATCGTTCATGCGTCATCCAGATCAAGGACGGGGATCAAACCCACGAACTGACCTGCGAGCCCCTCGATGAAAAGCAGGAGACCATCGTGCTTCATCTTTCCAATGATACTGTGCATGTGGGCTCCAATCCCAATTCGGAATTGGTGGATGTCAGCATGGAGGAACTCCGCACGACCATAGAAGCATTGGTCGCCGAAGCCGCCGACTCATCGGTCGAGCCCAAGGTGGCCCTCTATGCGCGACCCAACCTGAAAGCCGATCGCGCCCAGAAGGTCCTGCTCATTCTGGCGGATGCCGGAATTGATACCCTGGTTGCACCACCCCTTGAGCCAGGGTCGGCTGACTGAGTGGGCCGATCACATTTCCCCGGCCACCAAGTCCTCAAGCGACTGGCGCTTGCGGATCACCCTGGCCTGGTCGCCATCGACCAAAATCTCGGCCGGGAAGGGACGCGAATTGTAGTTGGAGGCCATCACGAAGCCGTACGCCCCGGCGGACATGAGAGCAATCGCGTCCCCGGGCTGGAAGTCGGGCAATTCGCGGTTCTGGCAGAAGAAGTCGCCGCTCTCGCAGATGGGACCCACCACATCCACGGTGATGCGTTGGACGTCACGGGGGTCCTTGAGTGGCACGATGTCGTGATGCCCTTCGTAGAGCGCTGGGCGGATGAGGTCGCCCATGCCGGCATCGACAATCTTGAAGGTCTTGGCCGAACCCTTTTTCTCATACAGGCAACGGGTCACCAAGATGCCGGCATTGCCGACAATCAGCCGTCCTGGCTCCAGCAGGATCTTGAGGCCCAGGTCCTTGAGGCGCGCCACCATTTCCTTGCCATACTGGTCGATGGTCAGTGGGCGCTCGCCCTCGGGTTTGGAGTCCCACCACTGCTTGTCACCCGCATCGAGTGAACCTTCGTAGACGATGCCCACACCCCCGCCGATGGACCAGAACTCGATGCCGTGCTTGTCCTTGAGGCCCTGCACCAGTGGAATGACTTTCTCGACGGCTTCGATGAAGGGCGAGATGGAGGTCAACTGGGAACCGATGTGCATTTGCAGGCCGCGCAGCTTGATGTGGGGCAACTCGGTTGCAGCCCGCTCGTAGAGGCCTTCGATGCGCTCGAAGTCGACGCCGAACTTGTTCTCGGATTTGCCGGTGGAAATGTACTTGTGGGTCTTGGCGTCCACATTGGGATTCACCCGCACCGCAGCCGGTGCAATCTTGCCCAACTCTCCTGCCACCTGATTGAGGTAGCGCAATTCTTCCTCGCTCTCGACGTTGAAGGAGTAGATGCCCTGTTCGAGCGCGTAGATGATTTCGTCGCGCGTCTTGCCGACTCCGGCGAAGGTGCATTTGGCGGGATCGCCACCGGCCTTGATTACCCGGAAGAGTTCGCCGCCGGACACGATGTCGAAACCGGCTCCCTTGTCGACGAGCAGGCGCAGCACCGAGAGGTTGGAGTTGGCCTTCACCGCATAGGCCACCTCGTGATCAAGCCCTTCGAGGGCCTGGTCGAGGCGCGTGTAGTGGTCGGTGATGGTGCCCGCCGAGTAGACGTAAAGGGGGGTGCCGTGTTCGTCAGCCAAGGCTTTGACGTCGACGTCTTCGCAGTGGAGCGAGCCGTTCTTGTAGGTGAAACCATGCATGCGCGCTGACTTAGCCCCGCCGCGGGTCGCGGGCAAGTCCCTAAATATTTCGAGCGTGGTGCTTCAACCGCGAATGGACGCGAATGGCCGCTAAATTTTTATGAGCCGAGTGTCTGTAGATGGACGTGTGTCGGGGCAGGTCCGGAACCGGCGGACCGTCTGGATCCGCCTCATTCCGGCTTCTTGCCCGGAATCCCCGTGCAGAACCGCTGCCAGGAGTGTAATGATGAATTCATGCCTTCCCTCCGCATCCTGTCCCTGCCTGCATTTGGTGCACTCGCCTGCCTGCTGAGTTCCTGTCAGCCGCAGCTCACCTCGGTCTCCGGTGATCGCAGCAAGAACCCCTATAAGCTGCCCATGCACACCATCTTCAAGGGTGAGGACAAGTTCCAGACGCTTGTAAGTAAGGCCGAGGCCGAAAACTGGCGCGCCCTTCCCCTGCCCCAACGAACCATGCGTGTGGCCATGGAAATGGTCGGAACCCCCTACGAGAATTACACTCTGGAGGTCGACGATCACATCGAAGCACCGGTGGTTAATTTCCACGAAAAAGACTGCTGGACCTTTTACGAAAATGCCCTCGCCTTTGCCCGCATGCTCCATCACCAGAACCCGCCCTACACTCCGGTCGACATGCTGCGCCTGGTGGAACTTGAGCGCTACCGCGGCGGCCGATGCGACGGCAATTACCTGAGTCGCATGCACCACCTCGAGGAAGTCTTCCACGACAACCAGCGGCGGGGGCTATGCACCAACATCACCCCGAGGCTTCCGGGTGCTGAGCGCCTGCGCCGCGAAATCCGCGAGATGACCGTGCAGTGGAAAAGCTACCGCTATCTGCGGTCCAACCCCAGCCTGCTCAAACCCATGGCCCGCATCGAGAAGCGGGTCTCCCGATTGCCCGTGTATCACATTCCAAAGTCGAAGGTACGGGCTGTGGAAAAATACCTCCACGATGGCGACATCTGCGCCATCACCTCAAGTGGCAAGTATGGCTACACCTCCCATGTCGGCCTGATTCTCAAGCGCAATGGGCGCGCCCTCTTCGTGCACGCGACTTCGGAGCGCGACAAGGGCCGCAAGGTCATCATCGACCGCCCCATCACCAGCTACCTCCACGAGCGCTCCAAGCATGCGGGAATCATCATCTGTAGGCCCAAGGATCTGCCCGCGGCGCCAAATCCCGAAAAGGCCCTCGCCACCAACTGATCGCGCTCAATGGATGTCTCGCTCCACCACCCCGGCGGGACGCGTGCTGGTGCCGGGCCACATCTTGCGGCCGGGATAGATGGTGGTATGGATGCCGGTGTGGACACCATCGCCAATGACCGTGCCGAACTTGCGGCGACCCGTATTGACGAGTTCACCATCGACCATGGATTGGTGATTGCTGCCGTCGTGGCGCAGGTTGGAGACCATGGTGCCGGCCCCGAAGTTGACCTTCTCGCCGAGAATGGAGTCCCCGACATAGGAGAGGTGGCCGACATGAGTGGAGTTGAGGATGATTGAATTCTTGATCTCGACGGATTGTCCGATGTGGCAATGGTTGCCGATGCTGGTGTTGCCTCGGATGTAGCAGTTGGGACCGATCTTGCAGCCCTCGCCAATCACCACATTGCCCTCGATCACCACTCCGGCCAGCAAACGACTGCCAGCCCCAAGAAGCAGGGCGCCATCAATCTGGGCCGAAGCGTGGACATCTCCCTGGATGTCGGACACGCGCAGGGCGGAGACATGGTTCTCATTGGCGCGCAGGAGATCCCACGGATAGTGGATGATGAAGGACTCCGATGCGGTGTAGGCCTGATTCTTGTCGGGCTCATTCCCCATCCACGCCACGGCTTCACCGCTGTGTTCGTTGACCATGGTTGAGCAACCGCTGTTGACAAAGGCCTGCCATTCAAGGGCATCCAGCCAGGCCTGGGAATGGACCTGGATTCCCGTTTCATCGACCAGGCTCTCCTGGTGCAGGTGCAGAGCACGATTGCCGATGGGAAAGTCGGGGATGCTCCGCGACAGGGTCAGTGGATGGCAGCTTGAGGGAGAGTGGGACATGCTTCAGCCGAGTTCGGTTTCGATCGTCTTGCGCAACCGCTGCGCCCACTCGCTGCAGATCGCCGCGTCGCGATGCTCGACCAGGATGCGGATCTTGTTTTCGGTGCCGGAGTAGCGGATCAATTGGCGGCCGTGATCTCCAAAGGCCTCCTTGGCCTCGGCGATGAGATCCTGGAGGGCATCGACACCTTCGAGCGGAGGTTTGGAGGAAACCGGCAGGTTGATCAGCTCGCTGGGGTATTCCTCCATGTCCGCGGCCAGATCGGCGAGGCCCTGGCCGCTTTGCTTCATCAGGCGCAGCACCTGCAGCGCGCTGAGCAGGCCGTCGCCGGTGGTGGAATAATCGGCAAAGATCAGGTGTCCGGAGTTTTCGCCACCGAAACTAAGTTTGTCGGCGCGGAGGCGCTCAATCACATTGCGGTCCCCCACTGCGGTAGCCACCACCTCGATGCCCTCCCGCCGCATGGCCTCGACCAGACCGAGATTGCTCATGACGGTGGCCACGAGGGTCGATTTCTCCAGCTCGCCGTGACGCTTGAGGCCCAGCGCGCACAATCCGAGAATGCGGTCACCGCTGACCACCTGCCCGGCGGCATCACTGAAAATGACCCGGTCGGCATCGCCATCGAAGGAAATGCCGAGATCCGCTCCATGCTCAACCACCAACTTGGCTGCTGCCTCGGGGTGAAGGGCACCGCAATCGCGGTTGATGTTGTAGCCATCCGGCTCGACGCCGTTACTGACCACCTTCGCGCCCAGCTCGCGGAAAATCATCGGCGCGATGTCGTAGGCAGCTCCGTGACCGCAGTCGACCACCACTTTCATGCCATGCAGGCTGATGTTGTCGGCGGTCTGTTTGACAAACTCGATGTAGCGGCCACGCGCGTCGTCGATGCGGTAGGCTTTGCCGATGCCCTCCGGCCCCAGCCCCGCGCCTTGGCTTTCACTGAGCATGTCGGCTTCGATGGCAGTCTCCAGATCATCATTGAGCTTGTAGCCGTCGCTGCCGAAGATCTTCACCCCGTTGTCGGTGTAGGGGTTGTGGGAGGCCGTGATCATGATGCCGGCGGCACAACCCATGGACTTGGTCAGGTGGGCCACGGCAGGTGTCGGCATCGGCCCGACCAGGAAGACTTCCATGCCCATCGAGACCAGCCCACTGGTGAGCGCGGTCTCGATCATGTAGCCGGAGACGCGGGTGTCCTTGCCGAGAATCACGCGGTTGCGGTTGGGATCGTCCGATCTCAGGACGGCAGCTACGGCCTTGCCCGCCCTCAGCGACATTTCGGCAGTCATGGGATACTCGTTGACCCGCCCACGGATGCCATCGGTCCCGAACAATTTGTCTCGGCTCATCAAGGCGACACTCTAACTTGCGACTCGCAGCATCATCAAGCCTCGAGGCGGGCGCGGCGGATGCGTCCCGGTGCGCGACTCAGGAAACGGCTGGCGAGGGCCTCGAACTCGTCCGAGAGGTCGGTGAGGTGGATTTCAAGCGAGCCCTCACCGTCACCCTGCTTGAGCATGTCGAGCCGCTCGAGCTCACGCTTGAGATATTGGGCGCAGGTGCTCGCCGAATCCACCAGCCGAACGGACTTTGGCAAGACTTCCTCCAGCACTGGCATCAACAAGGGGTAATGGGTGCAGGCCAGCAGAAGCGTATCGATTCCCTTGGCCACCAGTGGCCCGAGATAGCGGTCGAGTATCAGGCGCGTGGCATCGTGATCGATCCAGTCTTCCTCGACAATGGGGACCAGCAAGGGCGTGTCGCGGGCATGAATGATCAGTCCCGTGCGGCGCTGGGCTAGGGCATGCTGGTAGGCATGGGAGCGGATGGTGCCGCGGGTCGCGATGATTCCAATGCGCTCGGCATCGGGATTGGCGACGACGGCCTCCACGCCGGGTTCGATCACGCCAATGACGGGAGCCTTGATGCTGGAGGACAGTTCCGGCAGGGCGTGGGCGGTGGCCGTGTTGCAGGCAACCACGATGGCTTTGACGCCGCGCTCGATCAGATAGCGGGCATCCTGCATCGCAAACTGGCGGATCGTCTCCGGACTCTTCGAGCCGTAGGGCACCCGTGCGGTATCCCCCAGGTAAATGATATCCTCTCCGGGCAAGAGTTCCTGCACTGCGCGAACCACGGTGAGACCGCCGACACCGGAGTCGAAGATGCCGAGGGAAGCTGAATTGGAAACGGGATTCACTGCAGGCATTGACCACTTCCAGACGCCAGACGGCAAGCGTCAAGTCAGCCTGAGATTCCATGGGAAGTGGGAGCGCTCCAAAAAGAGGCTTGCGGGGCCGAAACATACCGCCTAATTCTCTCTCATGGACTTGGCAGCAGCCCCGCTTGTTCGCCGCAAACTCCACAGGCTCTTTCACAGGCTTCATTGCCATTTCATGATTTTTCAGGAACGCAATTCCACCCTTCCACAGGCTGATTCAGTCAATCAGCCGGGATACGCCGTCACTTTCCCATGACCCGGCTTCCCACCCGTCGTTCCCATCCCTTCTTCGCACTGTGATCGTGCGCAGCACTTGCTGACATCATCCGGTCACCTGCGTCGCACCCAACCCGCACCCAACAGAACCATAGCCAAGCCAAGAAGAAAATCGAATCGAGGTCGCTACCGCGACATGACCCGCGTCAACGAACGCATCCGTGCTCCCAAGATCCGCGTCGTCACCGCAGACGGCCGGCAGCTCGGGGTCATGAGTTCCAAGGAAGCCCTGTCCAAGGCCAAGTCCATTGGCATGGATCTGGTCGAGATCGCCGACAAGGCCAATCCTCCGGTGTGCAAGATCATCGACTACGGCAAGTACAAATACGAGCAGGCAAAGCTGAAGAAGAAGACGCCAAAGCACTCGACCAAGATGAAGGAAATCAAGTTCCGCGTCCGCACCGGGGAACACGATTACAACATCAAGCTCAGCCGCGCCGAGGAGTTTCTCGACGAAGGCCACAAGGTTCGTTTCATCCTGCAGTTCCGTGGTCGTGAAAACGCCCACCGCGAGCTCGGCTTCGAGGTACTCGAAAAAATCGTCGAAGACCTCAAGACCATGGCCCAAGTCGACCAGAAGCCTCGCCTCAGTGGTCGCGCCGTCGCCATGATCCTCTCGCCCCTGCCCAAGGACAAGCGCAAGCGCCACTTCCACCTCTATCACGGCGAACTCATCGATGAAGACGAGTTCGAAGAGCTCGAGGACGATGATGATGAGGACGACGATGACGATGTGGAGGTCGAAACCGATCATGCCGCATCCGCCAAGGACGCCGACAAGGACTGAGCCAGTTCCAGGACAATCCTGCCCCTGTCACAAGCGCCCGAAGCGCGGCCCACTGCCCCATGCTTGTCCTTTTCGACATCGACGGCACCCTGGTGGACACCGCTGGTGCCGGCATGACCGCATTGGTCGAGACGACCACTCATTTCTTCGGCGACCCCGGCCCGGAACTCGACCTCGCCGGCTCCACCGACCTGGGCATCATCCGCGGCATCCACCGGCACTTCGAGTTTGAAACCACCGAGGAGACCATTGCGCAATACTTCGAGCATTACGAAGGACGCCTCACCCACCAGCTCAAGCATGGTGGATTCGGTGGTTCCACACTGCCGGGTGCTCTCGAGTTGGTCGAGCACCTCCATCAGCTCGAAGCCGCCACCATTGGACTGCTCACCGGCAACACCGAAGGTGGAGCCCGGGTCAAGTGCCACCACTTTGGCTTCGGCGATTATTTCCATTTCGGCGCCTATGGTTCGGACCACCACGACCGCAACCAACTCGGTCCCATCGCGCTTGAGCGCGCCCGCGCCCACAACGGACGCGAGCACCGGGTCGAGCAGACCTGGATCATCGGCGATACGCCCAAGGACATCGCCTGCGCCCACGCCTTCGGCGCCCGCTGCATGGCGGTGACCACCGGCAGTTTCGATCGCCAACAGCTCGAGAGCCATGGCGCGGATCTGGTGGTCGACAGTTTGGAAGAGGCCGCTTCGCTACTCAGAGCTTGAGAAAGTTCTCGAGCATCCGCTTTCCGTCCTCGGTGAGGATGGACTCGGGATGGAACTGCACCCCGTGAACCGGATGTTGCTTGTGCTGCAGCCCCATGATCTCGCCCTCCTCGGTCCAGGCGGTGATCTGCAGGCAGTCGGGAAGGCTGTCGCGCTTGACGATGAGCGAATGGTAGCGGGTGGCCTCGAAGGGATTGTTGAGTCCGGCAAAGAGCCCGGCCCCCTCGTGGAATACCGGCGAGGTCTTGCCGTGCATCAGGCGATCGGCGCGCACGACCTCCCCGCCGTAGACCTGACCCAGGGACTGATGGCCCAGACAGACGCCGAGAATGGGCGTGGTCTCGCCGAATTCTCGGATCAAATCCATCGAGACGCCCGCCTCGTTGGGCGTGCAGGGGCCCGGAGAAATGCAGATGCGCTCGGGCTTGAGCGCACGCACTTCATCGACGGTGATCCGGTCGTTGCGGTGGATGGCCATCTCCGCGCCCAGTTCGCCGAAATACTGCACCAGGTTGTAGGTGAAGGAGTCGTAGTTATCGAGAATCAGCAGCATCAGTCTTCGAGGGTTTTGGCCAGGGCGATGGCGCGCAGCATACCCTTCGCCTTGTTGACCGTCTCGTTGTATTCATAGGTCGGATCGGAATCGGCCACCACCCCTGCCCCGGCCTGAACGTAGGCCTTGCCATCCTTGAGCAGGCAGGTGCGAAGCGTGATGCAGGAATCGTGCGAGCCGTCGAAGCCGAAGTAACCGACCGCCCCGGCATAGGCGCAACGCTTGTTTTTTTCGAGCGAATTGATGATCTCCATCGCCCGGATCTTGGGCGCCCCGCTGACCGTTCCCGCCGGGAAGGTCGCGCGCAGCACGTCGTAGGCGCTGTGACCGGGAGCGAGGGTGCCTGTGACGTTCGAGACGATGTGCATCACGTGGCTGTAGCGCTCGATGATCATGAAGTCGTCGACCTTGACCGAGGCGTGCTTGGCGATGCGGCCGACGTCGTTGCGGGCGAGGTCGACGAGCATCAGGTGTTCGGCGCGCTCCTTGGGATCGTTGAGCAGGTCGTCGGCCAGGGCATCGTCCTCCTCGCGGGTCTTGCCCCGCCAGCGCGTGCCCGCAATCGGGCGGATGTCGATGCGCTCGCCAATGGAGCGCACATGCACTTCGGGTGAACTGCCCACCAGGGAGAATTCCCCCATTTCGAGGATGAACATGTAGGGC
>JAWVYP010000078.1:0-10974 GCA_033722655.1 Akkermansiaceae bacterium
CATGGTATAGAGCCATCCTAAGGCCATGCCCATGAGCGGATGGAGGCGATCCTGACTGAGCCCCGACCCCTTCAGGCGCAGCCAGGCCTGGGCCCGCCATGTCAAGCAACTCGGGCCCGGTGAATGCGAACAGGTCGCCATCGACTTCCGCGCCCACAAGCTCTCCGAGAAACACCTCACCGAATACGCCATGTTGCTGCAGCAATGGGCCAGCCACGATCCGCTGGCAGCCCTCGACCACGCCGAGACCCATTGACAGGCCGCTCATGGAGTGCGATCAAGATTGAGCTCCGGGGTGATCGTTCAGCCCCTCTGGTCACCGGATTTCTCTCCCGCGATGCACCTCAAGTCTCAACCATTCAGATCCGGAATGCTACTCGCATTCTGTGCATGGGCCTGCACGGGCTGCTCCCTCCACAAAGAAAACCCTGAAGCCGTAGCCAAGACTTCATCAAATACCTCCAAGGCACTCACGGACGTGGTCTTCGCCAGCCCCGGCGGCGTCGACCTGCTGCTTGACCTCCACCTGCCCGAGACCAGCACGCCTGCCCCCCTGGTGGTCTACATCCACGGCGGGGGCTGGAGTTCCGGCAACCGCAAGTCCCACGGCATGAGCTGGCTCAACCACCACGGCTATGCGGTGGCCTGCATCGAATACCGCATGGGCCGCGAGGCGCCCTTCCCCGCCCAGATCCACGACTGCAAGGGCGCGCTGCGCTGGCTGCGCGCGCATCAGGACACCTACGGCTACGACGCTTCCAAGGTCGTCGTCGCCGGCATGTCGGCCGGCGGCCACCTGGCGACCCTGATGGGCACCACCAACGGCGACCAGGCGCTCGAAGGCACCACCGCCGGCCACCCCGGACAAAGTTCCCGGATCCAGGGGGTGATCAACTACTTCGGCCCCAGCGACTTCATCCTGCGCTCAAAGAACCAGCCGGACAAAACCGAGAGGCGCAGCGGCCCGGTGTTCCAGTTGCTGGGCGGCCCGGTGAAGTCCAATCTGGATCCCGCCCGACTCGCCAGCCCGGTCACCCACATCAGCGAGGGCGACCCACCCCTGCTCATTCTTCATGGCAGCGAGGACCGGCAGGTGCTACTCAACCAATCGCAGCATCTGCTGGAGCGCTACCAGGCGCAGGGACTCAAGGCCCAGCTTCACGTCGAGAACGGCGCGGGCCACGGCTGGATTCACCCCACCTCATCCGAGAGGAAGGTGGTGCTGAAATTCCTGGGCGAAATCCTGCGCTAGCCCGGATCGTTCATGATTCTCGTGGGCGAGGCGCAGGAATTCTCGATCTTGCCAAGGCCGACGCTGAAAACGCAGGCAAAATCGGCAAGGACAAGCCCTAGACCGAGCTTTCATAAAACATTCGGGCTAGCCCAGGCGTAGACCCGACAGGCGTTGGGCGAGGCGCTTGCGGTCCTCCGCGTCTTCGAATTCGAGCACTCCCCGCCGGTAGATCAATTCGGCCCTGTCCGGGTCTTTGAGATCCGAGAGAGCAATGTCGATCATCTCCAAGTAGGGCTTGAGTTCGTCCGGATAGTCTTCGGCAATCTCCTCATAAGCCTTCATCGCCTCTTCGTAGCGACGGCTCTTGCGCAGGGACTGGGGCCGGCCATACATGGGCGGGGCATGGCGGTACTTCTCGGAATAGGTCAGCCGGTCATAGGCCCATTCCACCAGCCCCCTGGCGATCGGTGGGGCCAGCATCACTGCGGCGAGAATCAACAGGCCGAGGGCAAGGAGCAGAACAAAGACCGCCAGGTGGATCGGCAGTCCGGCTGCCATGGGAAAGATGATGTAGCTGGTGACGAGGCACAAGAGGGCGGCAAGCACCCTGAAGGCGGTGCCGAATCTCTCGCTCCACTCACGCCATCTTTGAATGGTCTGCTTCACTCCATAACTGTCTGAAATCCGATCCATTGCGTTGGAGAACCTGCCGGGGAATCCGGGTGGCGTCAGCGCCTTCACGCAAACAGGTCTATCCTGGCCTCGCCCTTGCCGTCCTTGGTGGTGTGGAGATCCTCGATGCCGATGAGATTCTCGATGGCCAGGCAGGGGCGCTTGCCGCGAGCCCGAGAATGGCCAGAAGACGGAGGAAAGGCTGTTGCATCGGAGGGGCACAAAAAGTCCCGAAACCGAGACTTTTGCATATCCTCACATTTGCCCAGCAAGTCATTGGCCGCAAGCCTCTTCGGCCAGAGCCAAAACAGGTCGCAAGAGCCGAACCTATTCCTCGACAAACTTGTTGTGGCCTTCCTTGCGCAGAGCCTTGAGCTCGTCGTAGAGGGCCTTGGCCTGGTCCATATCTCTGGCCAGATAGGCCTGCTCGATCTTGGCGAGAATGACAAAAGATTCGCCCATCATCTGGCGATAGACGGCCAGGGCATTGGTCTTGGCCGGACCCTCGGGCATCTTGGCAACCATGTCGGGATTGAGCAGCAGACATTGGGCGGCGAGCTTCTGGGCCTCGCGGGCGGAAACTGCGCCCTTGGCCGGATCGTCCTCGCGGCGGATGGACTTGTAGTGGTCATTGAGCTCGTCCATCAGCTTGCCCAATTCGGTGTCGTCAGCGAGGGCGGGAATGGCAAGCAGGGCAATGAGGGAAAGCAGGAGGGGCTTGAACTTCATGGCCCCGCTTTTACGCGGACCGAGGCCACAGGTCGATCGTGAAAAGTGGTCCATCTTCAGATCCCTTCGACCTCCTCTTCCACCCTCGCGGCACGCCTCAGCCCCTGGGCGCTGGAGTGGCCGGTGACCTTGACCACCAACCAATCGAAGAGCAGATAGAAGACCGGCACCACAAACAGGGTCAGCACCGTCGCCATCGCCATGCCGCCGACAATCACCAAACCCAGCGGGTTGCGCGACTCCGCACCGGCTCCCGTGGCCAGGGCCAGAGGCAGTGTGCCGCCGATGGTGGAGATGGAGGTCATCAAAATCGGTCGGAAACGCAGGGTGGTTGCTTCCCAGACCGCATCGAAGGCCTTCTTTCCCTGCAGTTGCAACTGATTGGCAAACTCGACAATCAGGATGCCGTTCTTGGCGATGAGGCCGATGAGCAAGATGAGGCCGAATTGGGAGAACAGGTTGTTGGTCATCGGATCTCCCCACCAGCGGGTGACATAGAGCGTGATCACGCCACCCGAGAGCGCCAGGGCCACGCCCGTGAAAATGGTCACCGGATGCACCCAGCTCTCGAACTGGGCGGCCAGAATCAAGAACACGAAGAGCAGGCCCAGGGCAAAGAGCTGGAAGGTGTCGCTGGAGCTCTCGACATACTCGCGGGTCTCGCCGTCCCAGGCGTGCTTGTATCCTTCGGGCAAGATCTCGGCGGCTGCCTCGTTGATGAAGGCCACCCCATCGCCCACCGTCTTGCCCCTGGCCAGGTCACCCTTGATGGTGATGGAGCGCAGGCGGTCGAAGTGGGGGTAGGACTCGGGCACGATGGACTCATCGTGGGTCACCACATTGGATAGCTTCACCAAATCTCCGCGGTCCGAGCGCACATAGACATCGCCCAGACTGGAAGGGGTCAGGCGCTGGTCGTCCTCGATCTGAACGATCACGTCATACTGTCGACTCTCGCGCTTGAACTCGGTGACCTGACGGCCGCCGAAAAGAGACTCCAGGGTGGTCGCAATACTCGACACGGGCACACCCAGGTCGGCAGCCCGGGCGCGGTCGATGCGCACATTGAGCTGGGGCTTGTCGACCTTGGGCTCGGAACGCGCCGAGGAAAAAATGTCGCTGCCCCGCATCTTGCCGAGAATGGCCTCACCGTATTCCTGCAGCTTGTCAAAGTCGCTGCCTTGCAGGACACAAAGGAAGGACTCGCCCAGGGAGTTCGTACCCAGGGGGCTGCGAGGAAAGGCAATGGCAAAGCCGCCGGTGACCTCCTCGGCGTAGCCGGCCTTGACGCTTTCGAGTACTTCCTGGGTCGTGCGCTCGCGCTCCTCCCAGGGCTTGAGGGTGGAAAAGATCAATCCCGAGTTGCCCGCACCGGGTCCGCCGCGCGCCAGCGAGGTCGCCGCAAAGTAGCGCAGGAACTCGGGCTGGCGCGCATTCACCTGCTGCATCTTGTCGACGTAGCGCACCGTGTAATCCGGATGCGCTCCGAGCGGACCATTGAAGACCGAAATGTAAACCCCGCGATCCTCGACCGGCGTCAGCTCGCGCTGCAGTTGCTTGAAGGCAAAGGGCCCGATGGCGACGAAAGCCGCGGCTCCGATGAGCACCAGTGGCCAGGCCTTGAGCGACAGCCTGAGCAGGCGGCCGAAGAGATCATTGACCTTCACGAAGCCGGGCTCGGTGACGCGGTAGAACCAGCCGTGCGGCATCTTGCCGCTCTCCTGGTCGCGCCCCTTGAGCAGCAGCGAGCAGAGCATGGGGGTGACGGTCAGCGAGACTGCAGAGGACATCATCACCGACAGCGCGAGCGTGACGCCGAACTCATAGAACAGCCGCCCGGTCGAGCCGGTTTGGAAGGCCACCGGCAGGAACACCGCGACCAGCGAGAGCGTGGTGGCAATGATGGCGAAGGCCACCTGGCGCGAACCGAGCACGGATGCCTGCACTTTGGATTCGCCCAACTCGATGCGGCGGTAGATGTTCTCAAGCATCACGATGGCGTCATCGACCACCAGGCCGATGGCCAGCACCAGCGCGAGCAGGGTCAGGATGTTGATGGAGAAGCCCAGCGCGTTGATGAGCGCAAAGGTGCCGATCACCGAGATGGGGATGGCGGTCACCGGAATGATCACCGCCCGCCAGTCGCGCAGGAAGAGGAAGATGACGGCAATCACAATGGCAAAGGCGATGAAGATGGTCTGGATCACCTCATCGACCGAACGCTCGACGAACACCGAGCTGTCATAGCCGACGGCGATGTCGATGCCCTCGGGCAGCTCGGCCTTCACCACGGGCACCATCTCCTTCACGCCGTTGACCACTTCCAGCAGGTTGGACTTCGATTGGCGCACGATGCCCAGCCCCATGCTGGGCACGGCCTTGTCCGAACCGGGAGCCATGAAGAAGGTCTTGGTGCGGTAGTCGTCGCTGCCCAACTCGGCACGACCGACGTCCTTGAGCTTGATCTGGCGGTTGCCGCGGGCGGCGACCACCAACTCGTTGAATGCCTCCACGCTGGCCAACTCGCCCTGGGTGCGCACGGTGAACTCGCGGGTGTAGGACTCGATGCGCCCGCCCGGGATGTCAACGTTCTGATCGCGCAGCGCCTGCTCGACGTCGCCCACGGTCAGGTCAAATGAGGCCAGCAGATCCGGATCCAGCCACAGCCGCATGGCGTAGCGCTTCTCGCCACCCAGGATCACGTTGCCCACTCCCGGCACGGTCTGGATTCGCTGCTTGGCGATGCGATCGACGATGTCGGAGAGCTCGGTGCGGTTGAAGCGCTCGGAGGTGAAGGCCAGCCACATCACCGGACTCGCGTCACTCTCCTGCTTGGCGACCTGCGGTTCATCGACTTCGTCGGGCAACTGGTCGCGCGCCCGGCTGACCCGGTCACGCACATCGTTGGCGGCCTCGTCGGGATCGCGGTCGAGCTGGAACTCGATGGTGATCTGGGACACCTGCTCCTTGGATTCCGACTTGATGACGCGAATGCCTTCAATCGAGGACAGCTGTTCCTCGAGCGGCTCAGTCACCCGGCTCTCAACCACATCGGCCGATGCGCCCCGGTAGGTGGTATTGACCGAGACCGTCGGCACGTCTGTGTCCGGATATTCCCGCACCGGCAGCTGCAGATAGGCCAGCACCCCCACCAAGACGAGGATGAGCGCCGCCACCGTGGTGACCACGGGGCGCTTGATGGCGGTGTCAGACACAATCATGAGTCAATGCTTACGGATTCTTGATGGCGGACATTCAGATTCACTGGTCCCGGCGTAGCTCGGAAGAGCGAAGCCGGATTACTCCAGATTGCGGTCAGTCACCTCTGGCGAGGGCTTGTCGGGGGTGACCACAGGCTCGACGGGCTTGACCTTGCGGCCGGGGAAAAGAATGAGTCCACCGACGCCTGCCGAAACGATTTCATCCCCCGGCTTGAGGGGTGGGCCGACGGGGGTGACCTGGACATAACCCGGCACGCGCAGGCCAAGTTGGACGGGAACAAAGGCAGCGACCTGTTCGCCCTCCGGCCCCTCGGGCTTGATTAGGACGGTGCCCTTGGGGGTGTTGAGCACCGCGGCTTCCGGCACCACCATCGCATCTTCCACCACGCGCAACACCAAGGTCACGTTGGCAAACATGCCGGGTTTCAGGTGCTCGGGCGGATCGGCAACGAAGCCCTTCACCAGGGTTGAGCGGGTCTGCGGGTCAATGCGCGGTGACACGAAGTAAACCTCGCCGGTGGCGGTCTGGTCGGTCCCGAAGGTGGCCGCGCTCAACTGGAAGGTGCTGCCGGGTTGAAGCAGCGGCAGGTAGCGCTCGGGCACGTCCATGCTCACCTTGAGTCTGGAGAGATCATCGACGGTGGTCAGGATATCCTGCGGGGTGACGTAATCACCCACCGAGACCGGCCGCTCCCCGACCACGCCGGCGAAGGGCGCGCGGATTGAAGACTTGGCCACCTGCACTTCCAGGCGCTCGAGCACGGCCTGGATGCGGGTGTATTCGGCCTCGGCCGCGTCCAGTTCGAGCTCACTGACGGCGCGATCGGCGAGCAGCTTGCGGGTTCGCTCCAGGGACTTCTCGGCCAACTCGAAGCCAGCGCGGGTCTCGGCCAATTGGGCTTCGAGCTCGCGGGTGTCGATCTTGATCAGCAACTGGTCCTTGTCGACCGCTTCGCCCTCGGTGAAGTGGATGGACTCCACCACGCCCGGGTATTCCGGCCGCAGTTCGGCACTCTCGTTGGCGGCAACCGTACCCACCAGGCCGGTGGTCTCGGTCAGGGTCATGAGCTCGATGGGCATGACCTCCACCGGCTGGACCTGATCCATCATGCCGCCTCCTGCTTCCTCTTCTTCCGGCTTGCCGCAGGAGCTCAGCGCCACCGCAAAGGCGAGCAACAAGACCATCGTCGCGAATGGACGCGAATCGAGGTCCGGTGATGGGCAGTGCAAAGGATTCAAGTTAATGTTCATTGGCGGTCATTCGCGGTTAAAATCAGTGCCTCACCAGCGGCCGCCGACGGCCTTGATCAGGGAAACGGAGACGACGAGGGCCTCGGCGCGGATGGCATTGGCCTTGCGCTCGGCTTCCAGGCGGGTGCGCTCGGCGTCAACCACGTCGAGAAAGCTGACCAGACCCGCCTTGTAGCGCTTGAGGGATTTGTCGTAAGTCGAGCGCGCGGCCTCCACCGCCTGCTGCTGGGCGTCGAGGCGGCGCTGCAGGATGGCGGCAGTCTGGATGGCGGTCTCGACCTCGGCCACCGCCTCGATCACGGACTGGCGATACTCGGCGCTGACCGCGCGATGCTCCTGGCGCACCGCATCGCGGCGATGGCGCAGCAGCTTCTGGCTGGTAAGCGGCATCAGGATGTTGGAGCCCAGCGACCAGACCAGGGCATCGGAGCTCAAGAGATCCCCCCATTCCGAAGCCTCCACTCCACCATTGGCATTGATGGTCAGCGAGGGATACATGGCTGCGGTGGCCACGCCGATTTCGGCATTGGCCGCGGCCACCTGATGCAAGGCGGCGCGCACATCGGGCCGCTGCTGCAGGACCTCAGACGGCAGGCTGACCGGCACCCGGGGCGGCCGCGGCAGTGAGCTGCGCTGCGGCACCGAGACCCCGGTGGCCATTCGGCCGGTGAGCACGGCCAAGGCATTGACCAGTTCCACCCGCTGGGCTTCAAGTTGGATGCGATCGGACTCGGCACTTGCGACCTCGGCTGCGGCGCGCGAGTAGTCGAGATCGCTGATGGAGCCGGCGTCGCGCTGCTTGCCGATGAGCTCCAGTGCCTCGCGCCGCACCTCGAGCGTGCGGGCATAAAGTTCGCGGTCGGCATCCAGCGCGCGCAGCGCCCAGTAGGTTTGCGCGACTTCACCGGCGACGCTGAGTTGCAGCGCGCGCAGTTGTTGCTCGGCCGAGGCCTCCAGGGCTATTGCCCCTTCCACCTGGCGGCGCACCTTGCCCCAGAGGTCGATCTCGTAACTGAACTCCACGGGCACTTCGTAACTCTTGTAGTAGATGGAACCGCCTTCCGGACCGCGGAACACGGACTTCACCCGCCGCGCCTGCTGGCCGATGGTGATGTTGGGAAAATAGCGCGAGCGGGCGACCTTGCTGGTAGCGCGCGCCCCAGCCAGACGGGCGGCCGCGGCATCGAGGGTGGCGTTCTGCGCGATGGCCAGCTCGACGAGTTGAGAGAGCTCGCGCTCGCCGTAGAGACCCCACCAGTCCTTGGCTCTGGGCAGGGACTTGGGGCTCTGGCGCTTCCACTGGGTGCCCTGATGGGAAAAGGACTTCGGCAGATCCACCGCGGGCTTGCTGAAATCCGGACCCACCGCACAGCTGGCGAGTGCCACCACGGTTGGCAGCAAACAGGCAGCAGGAATGGGCCATGGGCTCGTCATCGAGCAAAGCAAAGCACCTTGTTACTTGCATGCAAGTGATTACTTGCATATTTTCCCACGAACCCGATTCCCAACTCGTGGCCGGAAAGACACAGAACCCATCCTCCAGGAACCGAACGCACCAACAGCTGCTGGAGGCTGCCCGGGCGGAATTTGGCGAGCGCGGCATCGAAGCCGCCACCACCCGGGCCATCGCCAAGCGGGCCGGGGTCAATGAGGTCACCCTCTTTCGCCATTTCGAGTCCAAGCAAAAACTCCTGGCCGCCGTGATCCAGGACACCTCCGCCGACTTCGAAGACCTCTGTTCCTGCCGCAGCGAGTTCAGCGGCGACCTGCTGGAGGATCTGAGCTACATTGCGGAGGTCTACACCGCCTCCTTTGAACGTTGCGAGGGCATGGCGCGCCAGATGATTGCCGCCGGCCAAGGCCGCCCCAACCTGGCCAAAGAACTCATCGGCGATGTCATCGATCCCTTTCACGCCAGCATTGCCCGTTATCTGGAGGAGGCGAAGGAAGCCGGCAAATTGCGAGAGGACACCAACTGCCAGGCGATTGCCGAAATCCTCACCGGCGCCCTCATGGCCGGCGTCCTGCGCCGTGGTTCCCGGCTCACCGCCATCAAGCGCCCCACCTGGATCCGGGAAACCGTGAATTTACTGGCGAAGGGCATGGCCACCGGATCTTCCTGAGAATTCCCAAACAGATTCCCAAACAGACTCCCATGCATCAAAACTCAATTGACTCTGCAATGGCCTTCGTGGATTGATTTCCGCATGATGAAGCTGTTTTGGAATCGTCAGTAATGGATCCGATGAAATTCATCCCTTGTCTCAGCGCATGCCTGGTGGCCGCCGTGCCATACGCGGCCGCACAGCTTGAATTCGACCTTCGCGAGCTGGCCGTCGACCACAACGAGGCCTGTGCCATCGCCGATTTCAACAAGGACGGCGTACTCGATTTCAGTGCCGGGCGTCACTGGTATGCCGGCCCCGACTACCAGCAGCGCCCCTTGCGCAAGATCGGCAAGTTCGGCAAGGACTACCTCAAGAACAACGGCGAGCATGTCCACGACGTGAACGGCGACGGCTGGCCGGATCTGGTCTCCGGCAGCTTCATGCAGACCGAGGTCTTCTGGTATGAGAACCCCGGCAAGGAAGGCCTGGAAAAGGGAGCGATGTGGAAGCAGCACCTGCTCGCCAAGACCGCGCCCAAGAACGAAATCACCTACCTCCACGACATCGATAGCGACGGCACGCCGGAATACATCGCCAACAGCTGGGACCCCAAAAATCCGCAGCTGATGTGGAAGTTCATCAGGAAGGACAAGCAGCCGGCCCTCGAGAAGTGCAGAGTTGGAGGCTGCAACGGCCACGGCATCGGCTTTGGCGACGTCAATGGCGATGGCCGCGAGGACCTGCTCTTCGGTCGGGGCTGGTACGAGCGCCCCGAGGGCAATCCTTTCGAGGCGGAGTGGACCCTGCACGAGGACTGGCAGTGGACCCACGCCAGCTGCCCGATGATTGCCGTCGACCTCAACGCGGACGGTCGCAATGACATCCTCTACGGCAACGGCCACAACTACGGCCTCTACTGGATGGAGCAACTCGAGCCCACAGATGGCAAAACCCAGTGGAAGCGCCACGTCATTGACAAGTCCTGGTCGCAAGCCCACGCCATCGCCTGGATCGACATCGATGGCGACGGGGAGAATGAACTCGTCACCGGCAAGCGCGTGCGCGGCCATTCCGGCAAGGATCCGGGAGCGAAGGAGAAACCGGCCATCTACGCCTACGATTGGGATTCCAAGGCCCTGAAGTTCACCCGCCACCTGATTGCCGATGGCGTGGGCACCGGCCTCTTCATCCGCAGCGCGGACCTCAACGGCGACGGCAAGCTCGATCTGGGCGTCTCCGGCAAGTCCGGCACCTATCTGCTGATCCAGAAGTAGGCCAGCGGCCAAAGATACGGGAGTCCATGCCCCAGGGAGCTGGATCATTCCTGGCGCTCCGGCACCTTGGCCTTCTTCACTTTGACGGCGGACACCGAGAACATCTCATCCAGGTTTGCTCCAGCCTTGGCGCGGGCCTGCTCGTCCTCGCGGATCAAGGGCCCGAGCTCACAAAGCAGAAGCCACAGGGAGGGCACCACCATCAGCACGACCATGGCCAGGATCCCCGCATTCAGAACCGCATGCTGGCTGTGGTGATCCATTTCATGCACGGAAGATGTCGCCCATGAATACTTCTGCAGGGATTGATGAATGCGCAGCTGGCGCAACTCATGCAGGAAGGCGTCGAGAATCCCGAAAAACCAGATGACACTGAAAAAGCTGGCCCGGATATTTCATGATTCTCGTGGGCGAGGCGCAGGAATTCTCGATGTTGCCAAGGCCGACGCTGAAAACGCAGTCAGGGCTGAGTTGACACTCTGTCC
>JAWVYP010000079.1:0-10884 GCA_033722655.1 Akkermansiaceae bacterium
AGCAGCGTGCCATCTACGAGCAGGCCTCGCATTGGTGCAACGAGCAGGGCGTGCCCATCGCCAAGCTTGCCCTGCAGTTCGCCTGCCACAGCAAGGACTTCCACACCACCATGTTCAGCACCGCACGCCTCAACTCGCTCAGGCGCAACCTGAAGTGGATCGAGGAGCCCTATGAGGAAGAATTGATTCGGGGCGTGCGTAAGATCCTCGAGCCGGTGATGGACCACCAGTGGGACTACGACGCCGGCGTCGACAAGGTCAACTGATCCACGGTCAGCCAGCATTCCACTCATGAAAAGCCTCATTGCCTTCACCGCCCTTCTCCTGCTTCCCCTCGCGGCCAAGGAAAAGCCCGAGCATTATGATCCGGTCAAAAAGCAGATCGAGGGCTGGAGCGTCCACGTCGATCCCAAGCTGCTCGAGGGCGAGCATGCCGAGATGGGTGCCCGGGCGCTGAGCATGCTCGGCAACCACCTCGAGCGCATCGCCATCCTGATGCCAGAAAAGCAGCTCAAGGAATTGCGCAAGCTCGAGATTTGGATCGAGCACGAACACGAGCTCGGCAACATGCAATATCATCCCGGAGCCGAATGGCTGGTGGAGCGCGGCTACGATCCGCGGCTCGAGAAGAAGGTGCACATCCCGCGCGCCGAGAGACTGCTGCTGCGAGATCAGATGCTCAAGCATCCGGCGGTCATTCTCCACGAGCTGGCCCACTCCTACCACGACCAGGTGCTGGGCTTCGACCACAAGGGCATTCTCGAGGCCTACAACCAGGCCATGGATGAAAAACTCTACGACGAGGCCCTGCTCTACACCGGCGAGAAGGTCCGCCACTACGGGGCCACCAACCACAAGGAATACTTTTCCGAGGCCACCGAAGCTTATTTCTATCACAACGATTTCTACCCCTTCGTGCGTGCCGAACTGAAGCTGCACGACCCCCGCGCCTACGCGCTGATGGAGGAGATTTGGGGCAAAGTGCAATAAAGCGCTTCGCGGCTTGTTCCTGGTTCCTAGTTCTTGGTTTTTTTGTAGCGGCGGCCGATGACCGCCGATCCGCAGGGGTGGGCGCTCGCAGACGACAGCACATTGCTGCTGCGCCGCCATGTGGCGATTCTCAGAAACCAAGAACCAAGAACCAAGAACTAGGAACCTCTTCCAACCCGACTTTCTCCTCGCATTGAACAGGGAGAGTCCCTATCCCCCTGACATTCATCATGTCAGAGCGCATCGACAGCCACCACCACCTGTGGGCGATCAACGACACGGATTACGTGTGGATGGGCGAGGAGCACGGGGTGATTCGCCGCGATTTCCTCGGGCCCGAGATGAAGGCGGCCTTTACCGAGGGTGGGGTGAATGGAAGTGTGGCGGTTCAGGCGCGCCAGATGGTGGAAGAGACCGAGTTCCTGCTTGATCTGGCCGAAGATCACAAGGAGATCCTCGGCGTGGTCGGCTGGGTGCCGCTGCGCGAGAATGCGGGTGAGCCCCACCTCGAGCGCCTCGCGGCCCATTCCAAACTCAAAGGCGTTCGCCACGTGGTCCACGACGAGCCCGACGACGACTTCATCCTCGGCAAGGCCTTCAATGAGGGCATCGCCCGCCTCAAGACCTACGGCCTGCTCTACGACATTCTCATCTTCTACAAGCATCTGCCCCAGACCATCGAGTTCGTCGATCGTCATCCCGAGCAGGCCTTTGTGGTCGATCACATCGCCAAGCCGCGGATTGCCAAGGGGGTCTTCGACCAAGAGTGGGCCGATGGCATGAAGCAGTTGGCCAAGCGCGAGCACGTGAGTTGCAAGGTTTCGGGCATGCTCACCGAAGTTCGCGACGAGGACTGGGACCTCGAACTGATCCAGCCCTATTTCGACACCGTGCTCGAGGCCTTCGGCCCCAAGCGCGTGATGTTCGGTTCCGACTGGCCGGTGCTGCTGTTGCGCGACAGCTATGGCACCTGGACCGAGGTCGCCGATCAGCTCTCTGCCTTCCTGAGTAAGGATGAACAAGCTGCCTTCTGGGGTGGCAACGCTCGGCGAATCTACGGGCTTTGATTCGCTATCTAGCCCATTCACAAGGCAAACTGGCCACCCAACTGCTCCATTAACGAACCATGAAGAAAAAGATCATCAAACGATTGGGCCGTCGCCTGGCCATTGTGATGGCCACCCTGTCTCTGGGGATGTTGCTGATTCCAGGGCTCGTCAGTGGTCAGGATGATGAAGCCGAGATCGAGACTGCCGCTCCCGCCGTATCCGGCACAGCCGTTGCTGTGGAAAAGGAAGTGCCTGACGAGGTTGCGGAAGAAGTTGCTGAAGTCGATGAAGCGGGCCTTTGGAAACGGATTTTCAACGGAACCGCAGACGGACTCGACTGGTTCTTGCTGACCTGTGGCGTGCTGCTGTTGGTCGCCTTGGTGTGGATCATCATCTCCTACGTCAAGGGTCTGAGCGGCAGTCCACGCGAACTCTACCTGATGTTCTTCACCAAGGTGACCGAGTTTTCCGCCTATGGTGCGGCCAACATGGCCTTCGTCCTGTACTTGAACAAGGATGTCGGCCTCTCGGACATGCAGGCAGGTTCCTTCATTGGTGCCTGGTCGGTGAGTATGACCTTGCTGATGATGCTGGTGGGAGCGGTCTGTGACGCAATCGGGGTCAAGAAGACCCTCCTGATCGGTTGCTACTTCCTCCTGGTGTCCCGTTTCTTCATGCCGTTGACCGACAACCTGTGGGTGGCCACATTCCTTGGTTTTGTGCCGTTGGCTTTTGGCATGGCCATCACCGGCCCGGTGCTCTCGGTCGGCATCAAGATGTTCACCTCCCGTGAGGGTGCGGCCATGGGCTTTGCCATGTTCTACACCCTCATGAATGTCGGTTGGGCGGTCGGGGCCTGGATTTTTGATTTCGTTCGCGGCATCTTTGGCGAAGGTCAGGTTCACGCTCTGCCTTTGGTGGGCTGGGACATTTCGAGCTACCAGATCATCATCCTGGTCGGCTTCTTCCTCACCATTCCCGACCTCATCGCGATTTGCTTCATGCGTGATGGGGTGGAGGTTGATGACGACGGAACCGTCCATATCCCTGAGAAGAAACAAAAGTCCGGTGAGCGCTTTTCCTTCGCCACGGTCTGGGGAGTCACCAGGAAGGCGGCCATCGATACCTGGGAGAAGCTGTCAACGGTGGTCAAGGAGAACGCCTTCTGGGTATTCATCCTTCTGGTAGCCATCTTGGTATTCGTTCGGCTGGTCTTCTATCATTTCCACTACACCTTCCCAACCTACGGCATCCGCGTCTTCGGCGAAGGAGCGAAAGTGGGCAGCATCTGGGGGGTTCTCAACCCGGTGCTTATCGTTTTCCTCGTGCCTTTCATCGGTCTGGTTACCAAGCGGGTGAGTTCCTACTGGATGCTTCTCGTCGGCACCATTGTTTCCGGTGGAGCGGTGTTCCTGGCCTTGCTGCCCGGTGCCTGGTTCGAGCCGCTGATGGATACGGTCATTGGGGAGTTGATTTTCGATCGCTGGTTGAACGTGCCGGTCGAGGATCGCATGCCTTTCTACCTGTCGCTCATCCTCTTCTTTGTGATCTTCACCATCGGAGAGGCCATTTGGTCGCCGCGCCTGACCCAGTTCATGGCCGAAGTGGCCCCGAAGGGCAGGGAAGGCTCCTACATCGCGCTATCCTATCTTCCTTACTTCGGCGCCAAATTCATCGCAGGCCCGATGTCCGGTTGGCTGTTGGCCACCTATGTTCCGGAAGGTGCCGATAGCTATCCCAATCACTACATGGTCTGGGTCTGGATCGGGTTGATGGCCTCACTAACCCCGGCGGGCCTGATGCTGTGCTATCGCATCTACAAGCGCTCCTACGAGGAGGCCTAGCCCGGCTTATGGCCCTCACACGATTCGGTTCTTCCCGAGCGGATTACAAAAATTGCCTATCCCCCCCACTTCATGAACCTTCTAGCCAGCAGGAATGGACGTCTTGCCGCTTTGGGTGGTCTTTATTTTAGTGAAGGCTTGCCCGGAGCCTTTTTGATGGTGGCCATCGCTGATGAGGTCCAACGGCGCGGCATGGGAAGTGCGGCGTATGGGGCCTTCGTCGGAGTCTTGGCTTTTCCCTGGATCTTCAAGTTCCTGATCGGCCCTTTTGTCGACAACCTCCATCTCAAGCGATTCGGCGCCCGCAAGCAGTGGATCATGACTGCCCAAGTGGGCATGTTCCTGGCTTTCGTGTTGGCCATGCTGAACATGCCGGACCGTCTCGAGATTGAGACCGATGAGGGCGTAGGTCCGATTGCCACCTGGAAATACATCCTGACTTCCCACATCGGATTGTTTGCCCTGCTGCTGTTGATCCACAATACCCTGGCCGCCACGCAGGACGTTGCAATTGACGCCCTGGCCTGCCGTATCCTCAAACCCGATGAGCGGGGACTGGCCAATGGCATCATGTTTGGCAGTTACCGGCTGGGTGAATTGACCGGCGGTTCCACCATTCTGTGGCTCACCCACAGAACCGGGAATTTCCAGCAGGCCAGCGTCCTAGTGCTGGTATTGATGGCCTGCATCATACCAATGGTCTTTTTCTTCGTCCGGGAGAAGTCCGCAGCCCAACAGATGTCCGATGGCGAGTTGCCTGCACCGCCTCCCGGCGTAAGCGGTTTCCAGCAGATCCGGTCCCAGCTGAAGGATTACAACCGTACGGTTTTCAAGTCCATCTTATGCACGTGGAATGGATTTTTCGGTGTGCTGCTCTCCTTGACCCCCATCGGAGCCCTCGCCCTTTCCATGTTATTGTCGTCGCTGATTGCTCCCCGGATCGGAATGGACCGTCAGGAGGTGGCATACCTAGGATATGCATCTACATTTGTGTTTCTGGTGTTTTGTCCCTTGGGGGGCTGGATTTCCGACCGCTTCGGTCGCCGGCTGACCTTGGCCATTTCTGCCTCACTCACCATCATTCCCAGTCTGTGGATGGCGACCCAATTCAAGGAGGCGGGCTTTGCCCACCCCCAGGATGCCAGCGCGGAAGGCACTTGGCCAAGGCAAGAGGAGCTGATCATGGCGTGGTGGGTCGCGACCCTCAGTTTCACCGTGTTCAACAGTTTTGCCCACGGGGTGAAGAACGCGCTCTACATGGATATCGTCAACCCGAAGATCGCTGCGACCCAATTTACCATGTTTGCTGCGTTCACCAACCTGACCAACATCTATAGCAAATTCTGGCAGTCGCAGGCAATCGACACCGATGGCTGGGCCTGGCCCCTGTGGAATCTTCTCTACATCGATGCAGCCATCGGCTTGGTCTTCCTTGTAGTGCTCTATTTGATCCGACCCGAGAAGGCTAAAAACGACATGCCGGCATCCACTTAGGGAAACGCTGATTCAATCCACGAATTGACGAAAGCTTTTTTGGGTTCTCAAAAATTACGTCCGCAAGCTCGCCAAAACGGGAGGAATCCGGTCCTTTTGCTCTTTGGCTGCGTTACTGCGCAGTCGCGAATCTCGATTCGCTCCTTTGTCAAGCCTTGCCAAAGGAGCAAAATAACTCGGATCGTCAGCCCGCATCTTGAATCAGCGCTTCCTTATACCCGAGGGCCTGCCTGATTCCTTTTGTCAGCGAGGGGAAACCGTGGCAGATTGGAAACAATGGAACTCGCCCCGAGCATCTTCAACGACGTGCTGGGCCCCGTGATGCGGGGTCCGAGCAGCTCGCATTCGGCTGCAGCCAATCGCATCGGGCGGATTGCGCGTGATCTGGCGGGCGAGTCCGTGGTGCGTCTGGACGCCTATTACGACCCGAATGGCTCGCTGGTCACCACCCACAAGGACCAGGGCACCGACCTCGGCCTCTACTCGGGCATCCTCGGCTGGGAGCCCGACGACGAGCGTCTGCCGACCTATCCCGAAGCCCTGCGCGAAGCGGGCATCGGTGTGGAGGTGCACTACGAAAGCTACGACGCGCCCCATCCCAATTTCTACCGCCTCAAGATCACAGGCGAGAGCGGCACCGTGTATCGCCTCGACGCCATCTCCACCGGTGGCGGCATGATCGAACTCAAGGCCATCGATGGCACGCCCTTGGGTGGGCGGGAGGCCTCAAATGGTGGAGTCGGTGATTATTTCACCACCCTGCTCTGGCTCGATCAGAAGCCGGCCAAGGAACTGATTGAGGCCAGCCCATTGCCCGCGCAGAGCGAGGACTGGCAGTGGTTGCCCGGTGAGAATGGCGGTCTGCTGCGTTTCGACTCCCGCGCCCGCCTCGATCCCGGACACGTCAAGAGCCTTGGCGAGGAACTGGGTGCCACCCGCACGCGCTCGATCGGCGCGGTCCTGCCCATCCTCTCGCGCAAGGACATGAGCGTGCCCTTCACCCGCTGCGGTGAGATGGAAGCCCATCCCGATTTTGCCGACACACCCCTGTGGGAGAGTGCCGCCTGCTACGAAGCGGCCCGCGGTGGCATCACGCCCGAGGAAGTCATCGAGAAGATGAAGGCCCTGGCCAAGATCATGAAGGGGGCGGTGGAGGAAGGTCTGGCCGGCACCGAATACGCCGACCGCATCCTGCCTTCGCAGAGCCCCGGCTTCACCAAGGCCGAAGAGGAAGGAAAGCTTATTCCCGCCGACATCAACAACCGCATCGTGCGCTACGTCTCAGCCATCATGGAGGTGAAGTCTTCCATGGGCACCATCGTCGCCGCGCCCACCGCCGGCTCCTGCGGTGCGATGCCTGGTGCCGTGCTCGCCGTCTGCGACGCGATGGGAGCGGACGAGGACCAACGCGCCAAGGCCCTGCTGATTGCCGGCCTGATCGGTGTCTTCATCACCCGTGACGCGACCTTTGCCGCCGAGGAAGGTGGCTGCATGGCCGAATGTGGATCCGGTTCATCCATGGCCGCCGCAGCCATGGTCTATCTCGGTGGTGGCACCACCGCCCAGCAACTTTCCGCCGCCTCCATGGCCCTGCAGAACTGCTTCGGCATGGTCTGCGACCCCATCGCCAACCGCGTCGAGGCGCCCTGCCTCGGCAAGAACGTGCTCGCGGCCAGCAACGCTCTCTCGGTGGCCAACATGGCCCTGGCCAACTACCAGCATCTGGTGCCGCTGGATGAAGTCATCGCCGCCATGGCCAAGGTAGCCAAGCAGATCCCGCGCGAACTGCGGTGCACCAACCTCGGTGGCTTGTCCATCACGCCGACCGCGAACAAGATTGCCGAGAAGCTGGCGAGTGGCTGCGGGACTTGTGGCAAGGTGCAGTGTTAGCCTGAATCGTTCACGAAACCTCGGTCTGCGGCTTGTCCTTGCCGAGGTTTCCTGCGCCTCGCCCAGGAGAATCATGAAATATCCGGGCTGGCCCGAATCGTTCACGAAACCTCGGTCTGCGGCTTGTCCTTCCCGATGTTGCCTGCGTTCTCCTCGAAAACGCAGTTGGACAGAGTGCTAACTCAGCCCGAACTGCGTCTTCAGCGTCGGCCTTGGCAAGATCGAGAATTCCTGCGCCTCGCCCACGAGAATCATGGACGATCCGGCCTCGGGTCGCTGCGCTCCTGGTCATCAGTCATTGGGGCTGGCGCGAATATGGGCGCCACTGGCATCGCTGCCGTGACGCCACCGCCCGCTCGGGGGGCATGCAATTCTTTGGCGCAGCCAAAATTGTGATCAGACATCCGCCTGATCCACGCAGACTACAGCCTCCTCCGAGGTCGATCGAATGGTGGCGGCTGCAAGCGGCCCTGGATCTTTTCGCCACCGTGACAGCCGTGATCGGGGTCACCAAGGTCATCGCCGTCGATCAGGGCCACATTTGGCTTGTCTTGGGCGGGGTCTGTCGACACCGCCTCAAATACCCCCGCCAGGAATCGAACCTGGATCTAAAGTTTAGGAAACTCTTGTTCTATCCGTTGAACTACGGGGGCCTTGGAACAGAAGGTGGATAACGCGAGGCCGGGTGGGCCGCAAGTCACGAGTCGCCTTTGCTGCCCCGGCTGCCCCTGCGGCCGAATTTCGGCACTTCCAGTCGCTGGGAGGCGTAGATGCCCTGATGGCCGCTGCAGAAGTAGGCGATGATGCAGGCGGTGCCGAGGTAGATCCCGAGGCCGGTGCCGAAGAGCTCCATGCCCAGCAGGGTCGAGGCGATGGGCGTGTTGGTGGCGGCGGCAAAGATGGCGACCAGGCCGATGGCGGCAAAGACTTCGACTGGCGCACCCATGAGGAAGGCCAAGGCATTGCCCAGGGCCGCGCCAATGAAAAAGAGGGGCGTGACCTCTCCGCCCTTGAAGCCGGCACTGAGGGTGACAACGGTAAAGGCCAGCTTCCACAGCCAGGCGGTGCCGGGAATTTCGCCGCTGCTAAACATGGCGGGGAGCGTGATTGCACCTTCCCGGCCAGCCAGCGTGCCGAGGCCGAGGTAGTCGGGCGTGCCCACAATCCAGAACAAGAGGATGACCAGCACACCCCCCACGGCGGGGCGGAGCAGGGGGATGCGGATCCAGCGTTTGAACGCGGCGCTCAGCTGGTGGCAGCTCCAGGCAAAGAGGGTGCCCACCAGGCCCAGGAGGGCGGCGGCGAGGGCGACCTTGCCGAGCAGCAGGGGGTCGGGCATGGCCGCCAGATCCATGTCAATGGCGGGATAGGCGGTGTGGTGGATGCCCCAGGCCATGCAGCTCCAGTGGGCGACGAGCGAGGCGATGAAGCAGGGAATGAGCGCATCGTATTGCAGGCGGCCGATGATGAGCACCTCGATGGCAAAGATGGCTCCGGCGATGGGAGTTCCAAACACCGAGCCGAAGCCGGCAGCCACCCCCGCCATCAGCAGCAGGCGCATGCTGGCGGCCTTGACGCGCAGCGCACGACCCACGGCGGCGGCCATGCTGCCTCCCATCTGCACCGCGGTTCCCTCGCGTCCGGCGGAGCCGCCGAAGAGGTGGGTCGCCAGGGTGCCGATCAGCACCAGGGGGGCCATGCGCCGGGGCACCCCGCCCCCGGGTTGGTGGATTTCATCGATGATGAGCTTGTTGCCGGCATCCGAGCGGCCGCCGATGCGGCGATACATCCAGACGATGGCGATGCCGGCCACGGGCAGTAGGTAGAGCAGCCATGGGTTTTCGAAGCGCACCCGGGTGAGGGTGTCCAGGCTCCACAGGAAGAGGGCGGAGGCCGAGCCCACGAGGGCGGCCATCGGGATCAGGATGGCCAGCCATTTTGCGGCATTGAGGGCTTGGGCGGTGGGGTGGCTCGTCATGGGAGGGTGGGGTGGCTCGTCATGGGAGGGTGGGGTGGCTTGTCATGGGAGGGTGGGGTGGCTCGTCATGGGAGGGTGGGCTGGCTCGTCATGGGAGGGTGGGCTGGCGGATCCAGCCGACGGGCGGCAGGCTGACAGAACTTGCCGGCCGAGGGCAGTATCATTTCCCTGCCGGGTGGCTTCCCCTGTTTCCTTCGCTGCCTTCTCCTGATACGAATTTGCCATGATTCTTCGAAGCCTAATGAGTCTGCTGGTCCTGAGCTCCCTGCTCTCCGCTGAAACGCCATCCACTCCAGATCGCCCGAATCTCATCGTCATCTTCTGCGATGATCTCGGTTACGGCGACTTGGGCTGCTACGGTTCGGAGAAGAACCGCACCCCCCACATCGACCGGATGGCCAAGCAAGGCATGCGCTTCACCGACTTCTATTCCTCCAGTCCCGTCTGCACCCCCTCGCGCGCCAGCCTGCTGACCGCTTGCTACCCGCGCCGCATCAACCTGCACGAGGCCGAGACCCAGCACTGGGTGCTGATCCCGCGCAACAAGCGCGGCCTGCACCCCGAGGAGACCACCATGGCCGAACTGCTCAAGGCCAAGGGCTATGCGACCGCCTGCATCGGCAAGTGGCATCTCGGCGACCAGCCCGAACACCTGCCCACCGAGCACGGCTTCGACGAGTACTTCGGCATTCCCTACTCCAACGACATGCAGGCCTCGGGACGCGGGGATCCGCCCTTGCCGCTGGTGCGCGGCAAGAAGGTGATCGAAGCACCCGTGGACCAGAGCAAGCTGACCCAGCTCTACACCCAGGAGACCATCCGCTTCATCGAGGAGCAAAAGGACGGCCCCTTCTTCGTCTATTTGCCCCACACCTTTCCCCACGTGCCCATTTTCGCCTCACCGGATTTCAAGGGCAAGAGCGCCAACGGCATCTACGGCGACTCGGTGGAGGAGATCGACTGGTCCACCGGCGAGATTCTCAAGGCGCTCGAGCGTCTCGGGCTGGATGACAGAACCCTGGTCATCTTCACTTCCGACAACGGTTCCAACGGCCGCAAGGGTGGCTCCAATGCGCCGCTCTCCGGCAACAAGGGAAGCACCATGGAAGGCGGCATGCGCGTGCCCATGGTCGCCCGCTGGCCGGGAGTGATTCCGGCAGGATCCGAATGCGAAGCGCTGACTACCACCATGGACCTGCTGCCGACCTTTGCGCAACTCGCCGGCGCGCCGCTGCCGGACAAGCCCATCGACGGTCACAACATCCTGCCGCTGCTCAAGACCGCCGAGGATGAGTCTCCCTACGAGGCCTTCTATTATTACCGCCGTCGCCAATTGCAGGCGGTGCGCATGGGTGAATGGAAGTGGCACCTACCCCTGGAGCAGACCTATCCTCGCTGGGACAACGCAGAGAAGGCCGGCGAAGGCCGGCCGGGCAAACTGGTTCACCTCGAAAAGGATCCGCAGGAGACCACCGACCTGAGTGACGAGCATCCCGAGATCATCGAGAAGATGAAGAAACTCGTCGCCAAGGCCGAGGCCGAACTCGGCAACGAGGGTCGCGGGGGGGCGGCCCAGCGCCCCGCCCTCGACCTGGCGCAATCCAAGCCGATGCTGCTGCAAGAAGAGCCGTGACTGAGG
>JAWVYP010000080.1:0-10868 GCA_033722655.1 Akkermansiaceae bacterium
CGCAGTACGGGGGAGGGGAAGGAGGGCTGGTTGGGGGCATCGGGAAAGTTCTGGGTCTCCAGGCAGAGCGCACTGTGGCGGCCATAGGCCACGCCTCCCTTGCCCTGGTCCGAGCCATCCAGAAAGTTCGCCGCATAGAACTGGATGCCCGGCTGGTCGGTGAAGACCTCCAGGATTCGCCCGCTCCCGGGATCGGTGACGCGCGCGGCCAGCTGGACGCCCTCGCAAGGCGGAAGGACCCAGCAGTGGTCGTAACCCTTGCCGAATCGGAGTGGCTCGAAATCCGCATTGAGGCGCGACCCGATGGCGTGGGGCCGGGTAAAGTCCATGGGAGTGCCGGCGACCGGAGCGATTTCGCCGGTGGGGATGAGGCCCTCATTGGTGGGCAGGTAGTGGAGCGCTTGGAGGGTGAGTTGGTGATCGAGGATGGTCGTGGTCGGGTCGCCGGAGAGGTTCCAGTAACTGTGATGGAGCAAGTTGACCACGGTGGGGGCATCGGTGGTGGCGGTGGCCTCCCACTTGAGCTCGTTGTCGTCATTGAGACGGTAGCTGACGATGGCCTCCAGCTTGCCGGGGTAGCCCTCTTCGCCTTCCGCAGAGCTGTAGCGCAACTCAATGGTCTGCGGGTCGATGCGTTTGCCTTTCCACAGCACCTTGTGAAAGCCCCGCTCGCCGCCATGGAGGGCGCAGGGGATGCCTCCCGGAGCGTTGTTGGTTCGCAGGTGGTGGGTCTGGCCATCGAGGGTGAAGCGGCCCGCTGCAATGCGATTGCCGTAGCGTCCGATGGTGGCGCCGAAGCAGGGGTCGTTGTGTCGCACCCAGTCCTCGAGGGTGTCGAAGCCATGGGTGAGGTCGGCCACTTGGCCACGCGCGTCCGGCGCCTCAAGGGAAACCAGAATGGCTCCGTATTCAGAGATGCGGGCGCGCAGGCCCTTGGTGTTGGTGAGGGTGAAGATCCTGACCTTGCGGCCATCTGCCAGTTTGCCGTGGATCTCTTCGGGGGCTGCGGCGGGCTCGCTCATCTACAGGCGTTTTGGCATGCCTCATGGTTCATGGCAAATACTCGAAATGAGGAGATTGACAAAAACAGTTCAAATGAACAGGATTGGGCATGACGACTCAATCGATCTGGAAAATTCGCCTCAAGGGCCAGTGTCTGCGGGCCAAATACCGTCTCAGTTGGTGGTGGCAGGACAGCGCCTTGCGTCGTTGTCTGTGGAATTGGTTCGAACCCGATCATCGGCGGCCAGTGAGCGTCCAGCTGGAGTTTCCGGGGCTGCAGTCGAGGCGCAAGGATCCCTGATTTTTTGCCATTTTGAGCTTACGCTGACGGATTTTGCCCCATATTGTTCTGCATCGTTTCCCCGATGCATCCCTTGAAAACCCAATTGTTCCACTCCAGCCGGGCCACCCGCTACGCCGCCCAGGCCGGGCTCGTGGCCTTGGCCTTGGCCATGGGGGGGATCCTACTGCCGGCTTCCCTCAAGGCCCAGGATGCGGTGGAGGGAATTGCGGCCGACGAATTGGCGAAGCGCAAGGCGAAGGTTGAGAAAGCCCGGGAACTGGTGACAGAGGGAGACCGCGCCATGAAGGAGGGTCGTCCCGATCTCGCGGTGGAGGCCTACGAAGGCGCGCGCGAGGCACTGCCGGTTGCGCCGGTTCTCGATGAGATACGCGAGGCGGTCAACGAACGCTACATTGCCGCGGCTCTCCACCAGGCTGCCGAGTTGGCAAACACCGGCGAATTGGAGGCCGCCAAGGAGATGGTGAACCGGATTCTCGTCAAGGACGTGGCCCCCGAGCACGAAGGAGCACTCAGAATGCGCCAGCAACTCAATGACCCGCTCTGGGTCAACCCTGCCAATACCCCCGAGCACCATGCCAATGTGGAGGAAGTCAATCGACTCATCGTGTTGGCCAATGGAGCCGTGGCGCTCGGTCGCTTCGACAAGGCCGCGGAATGCTACGAGGACATCCTGCGCATCGACCCCTACAATTCCCTGGCCCGCCGGGGACTGCACGACGTGATCGTTCTCAAGCAGAGGTCGAGCATTGCCGCCTATGACCAGACCCGTGCCGAGATGCTCTACGAGGTGGCTGAGGCGTGGGAAATCGATCCCGTCGACGAGGAGGGCTTGCCCGAGGGCCTGGCTCCCAGCCCGAGCGTAGAGGATGGCGGGCGAGCCAGTATCCAGGCCAAGCTCAAGCAGATCGTCATTCCGAAATTGGCCCTCAGGCAAGTGACCCTGCGCGAAGCCGTCGATTACTTGCGGGTGATCTCCGCGAGCGAAGACGTGATGACCGAAGAGCAGGACGAGCGGGGCATCAATTTCAACCTCAACCTCGGGCCGGAGGATTCGCCCATCACCCAGGAAATCGAGAACAAGCGATTCGACCTCACCTTGCGCAACGTGCCGCTGGGACAGATCCTCGACTACATCACCAAGATGACCGATACGGCCTACACGGTGGACGAATATGCCGTGACCATCGTCCCGCTCACCCAGTTGTCGGCCGAGCTCTACCTGCGCAACTACACGGTGTCGGCAGATTTCATCAGCGCCCTCAGCGAGGATGCGGCAACGACGTCCAACTCCGACCCCTTTGCGGTCGATGCCAATCCGAACCAGGGCCTGCTCACCGAACGGCTTCCCGTTCAGGAGTTGCTCAGGCGCAAGGGGGTGAGTTTCCCCGAGGGTGCCTCCGCCACCTACATTGCTTCCAGCAACAAGTTGTCTGTTTACAACACCTCCGACAACCACAACCTCATCGAGCGCATCGTGGACATCATCAAGGGTGAGGAACCGGTGATCATCTCGGTCCAGGTCACCATGCTCAAGGTGCAGGAAAGCCGCCTGAAGGAACTCGGATTTGATTGGCTCTTGCAGCCCTACAGCATCAATGATCCGGACTTGTCCTTCGCTGGCGGGACAGTCGGCAACACGCCCGGCCGCACGGTTGCCGATTTTTCCTCGGTCCTGTCACTGCCCGGTGGGGCGGAAGCCACGGCCAGCAATGTCATCACCAACGGCCTGCGCTCCGGGGACCGCGCCTTCGTTGCCAACGATCTCGATTCCATCATCAACAATCCAAACCGGGCCACCCAGTCCAGCCGTGTGGCCCCCGGTGTGTTGGCGCTGACCGGCATCTTGGACCAGAGCAATGTGCAGATGGTCATGCGCGGCCTCAACCAGAGGACGGGGGTCGACACCATGGCCAGCCCTTCGGTGGTCACCCGCAGTGGCGAAACGGCCAACATCTTCCTCGGCCGCGAGTTCATCTATCCTACGGAATACGATCCGCCCGAATTGCAGCAGGGTGGCGGCAACCAGTTCGGCAACATCAACAACAACGCAGGTCCGGCTTTCCCTGTGGTGCCGGCCAACCCCACCGCTTTCGAGACGCGCGATGTCGGCATCACTTTGGAAGTGGTGCCCACCGCCGATGAGGACAAGAACTACATCAGCGTGACCCTCAATCCGGAAATCGTCGAGTTCGATGGCTTCGTCAACTACGGCAGCCCGATCACCGTTCCAATATCCGATGCCCTGGGCAACATCAGTCGTGCGACCCTCACTTCCAACGAGATCCTGATGCCGGTGTTCAGCACCAAGCGGGCCCTGACCAGTCTGACGGTCCAGGACGGGGCCACCGTGGCCTTTGGTGGTTTGCTCACCCAGAGCATCCAGGTGGTCGAGGACCGGGTGCCCATCCTGGGTGACATTCCCTGGCTGGGACGTCTGTTCAGCAGCGAGAGCCAGTTGCCGGTCTCCACCGCCATCGTCTTCCTGGTGAAGGTCGACCTGATGGACCCCACCGGCCGCCCCTACCGCGAACTGGGCGCCCGCTGAGCCGATCGCTCCCCATCCCCCTTTTTCATGCCCACCGAGCCGGATCGTTACGACCTCGACCAGATGATGGATCGACTCAAGCAGAGGTCATCCGATGATCCCGCAGAGCAAGGGGAGCTGGTCACCCGGGCGGACGGCAGCAAGGCGATCCGGGTCAAGCGTCGCAAGCGCCGCAGCCGCCAACCCCACAAGGACCGGGCGCGGCGCATCCGCATGTTGCAGGTGTCCGCCCTGCTGGTGCTGGGCCTGCTGTTGCTGCTGTTGGCCGGTTTTCTTACCATTTACGTCAACACCGCGGCCTTCCGCGAGAAACTGACCCGTCAGATTGCGGCTTCCAGCGGAGCCAAGGTGGAGCTCCAGCAGTTCCGGATGAATCCGGTTGGTGCAAATGCCACGGGGGTGGACCTGCTGTGGCCAGAGGGCAATCTGCTCGCCCGGCTTTCACTGCGCCAACTGAGCGCGGATGTCTCCATGTTCTCGAGTCTGGATGGTGGTCTGGCCGGTGAGGAACTGGAGGTTCGGACCGCGGTCCTGGACTTGCGCCTGCCGGAAGCGCGACAGTCCAAGTGGCACACCACCAGGGCGAAGGGCGACTTGCCGGTCCGCTTTGAGGACCTGAGCATCAACCAGCTTGAGGTGCGCGCGAATGCCGAATCGTCCGGCTCCATTCGGCTAGTGGACTCCGAGGCCCTCCTCGAGGCCGATGGGGGGCAGGGCCATCCCATCCTCAACCTGGACCACGGCAAGCTGATCGCCAAGGGCTGGCCCACGCTGCGGCTCAAGCGTGGCTTCATGGAATTCAAGGGCAGCAAGGCGGAGGTGCTTGGCCTGACCCTGCGGCACCCCGACGACGACATGGGTCGCCTCCAGCTTGCCGGCATGCTGGCTCCCTACTCGGGCGAGCCCACGAAGTTGCGCGTGGAAGCGGAGTCCTTCCCCCTCGACGGTCTGCTGGGTGAGCCCATGAGCAAACTGGTTTCTGGCAGGGTGGACACGGAACCGGATGCCTCTGGCAACGCTCTGATCGTGAATTTTGGCGAGTCGGCCGGTGCCTCGCTGGTGATGGATTTCGAGGCCAGTCCGGATGAGGTTTTCATGATCCAGCGCCTGCCCTGCCTCTATGCCCTCTCCCAGACCTTGGGGGACAAATGGTTCTCCCAGCCCAGCTTTGTGGGCACGGTCAACGGACGCATCCTTCGCGACAGCCAGCGCATCGAGCTGCGCGACCTCGACTGCACCAGCCACGGGCGCATGGCAATTCGCGGCAATCTGGCGGTCGAATCGGGCCGCCTCAGCGGAGTCCTGCAACTCGGTGTGGCCAACGGCATGATCCAGTCCGCCCAAAACCCGGCCCTGCAAGCCATGTTCGGCGAGCCGCGTGGAGCCTATTGCTGGGTTGAGATCGAACTTTCGGGACCGGCGGAGCTGCCGGAGGACAATTTCGGTGCGCTCTATGAGCAGGCTTCCAGGCAGTTGGGTACGTCTGTCGGGAAGCCAGCTGAGTCAGGTCGAACAGACCTCGGGGAAGGGGGCGGGAAAGAGGCTGGTGGGCAAGCCGATGAGGGCTCAGTCTTCGAGTCGCTCACGCGCCCGCGCTGAGGAATCAAACAGGCGTTGGCTCCCGGGGGTTCGCCCGCTTCGCCGGGTGAGGGGAAAATAGCCAATTTTTGATCAGATCTGCTTGGCGTGACTCCCCATGTTGGTACATGATGTCGGATGGATGGAGACCGCCGATCTGTTTCGAAAATCGGGCTTCATCCAGTAACCACAACGTTGAACCTGAAACGTCAAAAATTATGCAAACTGCAAACGTCAATCTGCCGATCACCGTCACGGTGAGACATGAATCCGTGACCCAATCCCTGCGTGAACACGCCCACAAAAAAATCGAGGGTCTTCACCTGGATTATCCGAAAATCATTGAGGCCAAGGCGATTCTGGACGTTCAGAAAAACCGGCACATTGCTGAAATCATCCTTTTTTGCACCAACCACATCACCATCGAAGCCCACACGGAATGCGGCGACATGTATGCTGCACTCGACCAGACTGCCGACAAGATTGCCCGGCGCATGCGCAAGCACAAGACGCGCCTGCTCAAGAAGAAGCGTCCCCACCGCAACCAGTCGATCCGCTACATTGATGAAAACTACTTCAGCGAGGAGGCCCTCGACCATCCCGAGGAGTCCGAACAGGATCCCGAGCCCTACATCGTCCACAAGGACAACTATGCGATCCGAACCATGTACAAGGAGGATGCCATCATGGAGCTGGAACTCTCCGACCGCCCCTTCGTGCTCTACAAGAGTGCGCGTCGGGACTGCCTGAGTATCATCTACCGCCGCAAGGACGGCGAATACGCCTCGGTGGATGTGCCCCAGAATTCCTGATTCCCGGGATTTTTCGAGCCGACCAGGCCCCTGGCCTGGTCGGCTTTTTTGCATCATTTCCCCGCTTTACAAGGGCTCAGTCGCCACCCATAGTCCCGCGCCCATGACTTTTGCAGCAATTCCTTGGCTCGATATCAGCATCAATCTCTTGCTGGTGGTCTTCGTGGTCGTCTCGCTTCTGATGACCCTGCTGATCCTGATGCAGCGTCCCAAACAGGAGGGTTTGGGTGCCGCCTTTGGTGGTGGTGTGACCGATCAGGTGTTCGGCGCCCGCACCACCAACGTGCTGCAAAAAGGCACGGTCTATCTGGGCTCCATGTTTTTCCTCATCGCCCTGATTCTGGCCATTCTCATCGGTCACAAGAACCACAGGGCGGACTTCTCCAAGAACAAGGCAGCGGATGAAGAAGAAGTTGCTCCTGCAGACCCCGCTGCCCCTGCAGATCCCGCCTTGCCTGCCGATTCCGACGTGCCTGCAGCGCCCGAAGCGCCTGGCGAGGACGGAGCGGAGACGAGCGAAGCCGGGTCCGGCTCGCTGGTGGATGAACTCCCCGATCATCTCCGCGACCAGCTCCCCAAGGAGGACACATCGGGCGCACCTGCTGAGGACAGCCCTGCGGGGGAGGCTTCTACTGAGGGCTCACCTGCCGAAGACGCACCTGCCGAAGACGCGCCTGCTGAAGACGCACCTGCTGAAGACGCACCTGCTGAAGACGCGCCTGGCGAAGACGCGCCTGGCGAGAATTCAGCCTCTGGTGAGGAGGAAGAAGCAAGTGCGACTGCAGAATAGGGTTTCACCCAGAAGCGTCTGCGGTGAAGCAAGCTCGGGAATCCTGACTTTTCTGGTGGGTGAACTCTGATGCCCACGATGATCTGGACGAGCCGGTCTGGGCGAGACCGGGTGCCTTCGGCCGGTCGCCAGGGGATTCGAAGACACAGAGGGAATATGGTTGGGTCGACCCCAGAGGGAATCGGCACCCACTTGAGGATTTCGATGCGCTGTTGGAGGTCATTTCCAAGGACACCACCGGTCGGGTCATCCTGGTCTGGACGCCAGACCATTCCAATCTGGTCATTCCCGAGGAGTTGGAAGGCGACCGGGCAATGGCGGCCGTGAACCGGGGGCGCAGTCAACGCATTGAGGCGGATGGCCGAAGCTCACGCAAATGGTTCGTGTGGGGAAGCCTCCTTGCAGCCGCCTGGATCGCTTATGAGGGCATCCAGGCAGCGGCCAGTCTCGACGGCATCGCCGGGATGGAGCGGTGGCTGGAAGCGGGCAAGGCCGTGCTTTTCTCGCTGTCCACTGGCATTGTGCTTCTGCTCTGGTTTGCCCTGGCGTTTCTGCCCTTCTATCAGAGTTGGAGTTGGCAGCGCACGTGGTTGGCCGGGAGCGAAAACTCGAAGGCCCTGATTCCCACGCTCAAATTCGAGACTTGGATGGATCTGCAGCGCGCGCCGGTCACGCGGGTGCTGACTGCCTTGCTTCTGCTGACAGGCTTCTTCCAGTGGTGGCTGCCCGAGTTGGGTGTTGAGGCCGCCGGTCTGGTCAAGGCGCGATACCATGCGGGAGAGCATTGGCGCCTGTTGACTGCACCCTGGTTGCACGGCAACGTGATGCATCTGTTCTTCAACGCAATGGCCCTGCTCTACCTCGGTAAGCGGGTGGAATTGTTCGCCCGCTGGCCGCATCTGCTCAACGTGCTCCTGCTGGCATCCCTGGGCGGAGGCCTTCTCTCCGCCCAACTGATCGCCAATTCCAGCATCGGCATTTCAGGAGGCCTGATGGGCTGGCTGGGATTTCTGCTGGTCTTTGAAACCCGGCATCAGCGCCTGGTGACCCGCAGTGCGCGCCGCCGCCTCCTCGCGGGCCTGCTGTTGATCGCCGTGATGGGCGCCATTGGATACCGCTTCATCGACAACGCGGCCCATGCCGGTGGACTGGTGACCGGGATCGTCTACGCAAGCATCGTCTTTCCGGGTTCCAGCTCCATCCATCGCCCCCGGATTCTCGGCATCGACCGCCTGGTTGGTGGATTTTCCGGCTTTGTCCTGGTGGTGGGCCTGGGTTTCGCGTTGCTGCGTCTGTGGCAGGCCTGAATCATGACCCGCAGCAAGATATGCGGACTGCTTGAAAGGGGGTGAATTGCGGCTCCGGGCTCGCTCCGCGAGGATGGCGCCAGTTCATCTGGAGATGGGATCAGCCGATCCATCCGAAGATAGCCCAACCAAGACCCCACCCATGAAACCAAGACCCCTCCTTTGCGCCCTGTTCGCAATCCACGCCACCGCCTCCGCAGGCACCACTCTCACCGGGATCGCCACGCCGGCGGATCCGTTCGCCGCCGCGCGTCGCCCGATGACCAATACCACCCTCTTCGATCTGGCCCTGCCGACGACCAACATACATCCCTTCATCGTGCACCATCGGCTGCCTTCCTCGATGAACACCGAACTGGGCAACCTGGCGGTGGATGGCGACGTCCAGCTCTACGCCCTGCAATTCGAAATCGCCCTCAACGAGCGACTCTCCATCGTGGCCACCAAGGACGGCTACGTGGAGTTCGATCCCGACAGCACCTTCTCCGAGCAGGGAGGTTTCGCCAACCTCGGCCTCGGTCTGAAGTATGCCTTCCTCTACGATCCCGCGAATCGCACGGTGGTCAGTGCCTCGGCAAGCTTCGAAATCCCGACCGGCAACAGCGATGTGCTGCAGGGGGAGGGCGACGGACTGGCCAATCTCATGGTGACCGGCCTCAAGCTGGTGGATGAGTGGCAGTTTGCCGGTGCGGCGGGGGTGCAGCTGCCCTTCGGCAATGAACAGTCGACCATGGGCTGGCTCAGCGCCCATGCCAGTTACCAGGTCTGTGAGCTCTTCATTCCGCTGCTTGAAATGAACTGGTATCACGTGCTCGATCCGGGCGATGGGACCGGCAACTACCCCGGCCAGGTTGCAGGAAACGTGCCCGCGGTGGCCCGTTTCGAGGGCGGCGATCTCTTCAACCTGGGATCCACGAACTCCTACCAGAGCCGCGACATGGTGACGGCAGCTGTCGGTTTCCGCTCCCGGCTCAGCGAGGCCGTGGATGTGGGCTGTGCCTACGAGATCCCGCTGACGCCCGACGACGACAGCGTGATGAAAGACCGCGTCACCCTGGATCTGGTCTGGAAGTTCTGAGCGCCAGCCCGCAAATTCCACAGCCCGGGTTGCCTGCAACTCCGGGCTGTCGCGTCATTGGGTGGAATCAGTTCTGGCGTTCGCGCAACTCCTTGGCCTGACGGGCGAGATCCAGTTGCCAGGCCCGCAAATTGTAGCGGGCCCGCCCCCTGGTCTTGAGGTTTTTGGCAAGCTCGTCGAGTTCGTCGATCATCCGCTCGCAACGCCTCAGATCCACCGGCAAGGAGCGGAACAGCGGACCGGTGAGCACCGAGTGGTCGGCGAGAAAATCGGAGGCCAGGCTTTGGTAGCCGGCCACCCACTGGTCGTCCGCCCCCAGGTTGGCGGAGGCAGCCATCCGGAAGCCATCGGCGGCAGGATCGAGAAGACCCTGCTGCCAGTTCTTGAGGCCGACAAGCATGCCCTGGATGACGCTCTGGCTGGCGGTGTTGCCGGGTTTCGCGCGCAGTGGGCTGCGTGAGTCGAGCTGTTCGAGCAGATCCGGAAGACTCTTGCCGATGACGGGCGTCACTTCCTCCTCGACCGCCTGGATGTGATTGCGGGTCCTGTCGGCGATCTTGCGTGCCATGTTGCCCTTGCCGTCCAGGTAATGACAGAGAATCGCCTCGATGCCTGCGATGGTGCGCGATGGCTCCTGCACCTGGGCGTTGTCGTGGAGGATGGAGAAGATCTTGGCAGCCTTGCCATACTCGCCGTCTCGCAGGGCATTGCGTGCATTGCGGAAGTTTTTCGAAATCGCCTCCTGGTTGCTGCTTTCGGGGCCGGCATTGTTGCCGTTGTTGGACTGGGTGCCATTGCTGTTGGCCGTGTCGCCTGCTCCCTTGTCGAGCTGCGTCGCGGCGATGGCCAGAACGATGACGAGCAGGGCTGCCGCTGCAATCCCGAGCCACACGGGCTTGGGCTTTTTCTTGCGCGGCAGGCTGTGGCCCTGGGTCATTTCCAGCTGTTTCTGGTGCTTGCTGCGGCGCAGTTGCTTCTCGGCGCGGCGCAGGGCATGGATCATGTCGTCATAGGACGAAAAGCGCTCGCTGGGGCTGTAGGCCATCGCTTGGGTGACGATTTCGCAGGTCTCATCGGAGACCTCCGGCGCGACCTGCTTGAGCGGCACGATTTCCTGCTTGGCCTTGAGCAGGCGGTCGGTGGCCATGGAGTCCTCGTTGCAGGGAGGCACGCCGGCCAGGGCATGGTATAGGGTTGCGCCGAGGGCGTAGATGTCGGAGCGGAAATCCTCGGCCTTGCCTTCCACCGTTTCGGGCGGCACGTAGAAGGGCGTGGCCCAGAGTTCCTCGGCGGTGGCGGTGCCGCCCTGGGTCACCAGCGAAAGGCCGAAGTCGACGAGCTTGGCGTGACCATCCCCGTCGAGCAAGATGTTGCCGGGCTTGACGTCGCGGTGGATGAGGCCGGCCGCCTTTGCGGCCTTGAGTCCCTGCGCCACCTCGATGGCCGTGGGCA
>JAWVYP010000081.1:0-10798 GCA_033722655.1 Akkermansiaceae bacterium
ACCTCAGCCGGGATGCCGACTACAGCCTGTCCTCGGCCACCCGCAACTACCTGGATAGCCAAGCCGTGCAGGGCCGGGAAAGACCCATCCGGATGTTCTTGGTCTACCGCCGCACTTCCCCCTTCTTCGAGCGCGTGCGCGCCCTCTGCGAACAATATGCCAGCCAGTCCGGCGGCAAGATCGAGCTGACCGTACTCGAGCACATGGAAGGCAACGATGCGACCGAAAAGTTCTGCGCCGCCTACGGCCTCACCCTGATCGACGACCTCATTCTCATCGACGCCCGCACGGACGACAGCCCGGTGACCACCGAGCTCGAGAACCGCAGCAAGGTGCTCAATCCGCACATCAAGCTGATCACCTCCGAGCAAATGCTCGCCTTCGAGATCATCGGGCGCGAGCGCAAGATCACCGGATTCCGCGGCGAGGACATGATGACAGCACGCATCGTTGAAGCCATCGAGGGCAAGCCCCGCCGGATGGCACTGATCGCCGACAAGAGCCGCATTGGACGCAGCGACACCAGCCCGTCGCGCAAGACTCTTGAGGACCTGCTGCGCTTCCAGAACATCGCGCTGACCGAAATGCAGATTGCAGGTGCCGAACGCATCCCCGAGGACATCGAGGGACTTGTCATCGTCAATCCGCAGTACGACTTCAACGAGGAGGAAATCGCCGTCCTGGAGGACTATTGGAGACGACCGCGATCCGCCATGCTCATCCTTCTCGGCGACCAGGAAGTTCCGCCCCGCTTCCGTTCCTTCCTGCGCAAGCAGGGCGTGACTCCCCGCAACGACCGCATCATCGGCCGCTCCGAGGACGGCTGGATCGCCCAGGCCATGGCCACCTTCACCGAGGGCATCCCCTTCACCCGCGAACTGGCCCGGCAAAGCACCGAATTCGGGGGCGCGAGCAGTTCCATGGAGATCCGCGAAGGCGCCGAAGACCTGATCAACCGACGCATCTATCCCATGGCCCTGCTTGAAGTGCATCCCGGCTTCTGGGGCGAGAGTGATTTCGGCGTCGGCGAGGCCGCCTACGATGAACGAAGTGATCATGCGGCACCGCTGTACCTCGCAGCTGCCGTCACCCGCGGCGCCGCTGGCGACGACCGCTTCGCCGCCGACACCTCTCGCATGGTGGTCATCACCAATACCGATTTCCTCAATCCGGCCCATCACCGTGCCCAGAACCTCGATTTTCTCAGCAATGCCGCCAACTGGCTGGTGGGTCGTGACGCCCTGACCGGCATCACCCCACGCGCCATCACCACCTACAAGCTACCCCTCCTGCAGTCTCAGGCCACCTTCATCAATCGCCTCAACCTGATCTTCATCCCCTTGCTGCTGATCATTGCCGGTGGTTTCGTCTGGTCCTCGCGCAGGGCCTAGTACCCTTCATCCCTCCATGCGCTCACTCAGCGTCACCTTCCTCTTCGCCCTGTTCGCCATCGCGTCGGTGGCTGTGGCCGTGCTCCAGTGGAAGGAGGGCAATTTCGACCGGATCTTTGGCGTGCCTCCGCTTGAGGTGGGTGAAACTCTCTACAATGACTTCAAACCGGCTGATGTGGCCCGCATCGAAATACGTTCCGGCAGGCTCGAGGGCGTCTTCGAGAAGGAGAATGAGGTCTGGCAGGCTCTCACCCCCTGGGATGACCGCATGGACCCGAATGCCGCAGCTGCCATCATCCGCTTCACCCTGGGCATGCGCGTCGAGGACCACAGCCCGGCTGAACGGATCGACCTATCCGCGGCTGGACTGGGCCGCAAGGCCACCCGCTTGAGACTCATCGATGCCAAGGGTGAGCTTCTGGCCCATTATCACCTGGGCAAGGTCGCGAGCTGGAAGGCCCGGATCGAAGGAATGGAGCAACCGGTCAGCACCGTCTTCGTGCAGCCCCAGGATGAACTTGGAGACGAGCACATCTACCTCTGCACCGGCGACATCACCCCGCTCTTCCAGGAGGATCTCAAGCTGCTGCGCGACCACAACCCCTTCCATTTCAACCCCCACAACATCCAGACCATCAACATCGTTTCCCCACAGGGCGAAATCACTCTCAGCCGGGAGAATCCGAAACAGCTCTGGCGCATCACCAAACCCCTCAAACTGCTGACCGACAAGGAGGCCATCAAGGCCTTGGTCAACGGCCTGGTCCAACTGCGTGCCACTCGCGTGCGAGACCGCAGCGAGGTCACCCTTCCCACCAACAGCACCGACCTCAAGACCACCTCCATCACCCTGACTCGCTTCGGTGGTCTCGGCTCCAGCACCCTTAGAATCTATCCTCAAGCGAGCCTCGAGGAAACCACCCAGATGGCCACGGTCAGCGATCGGCCCAACACCGTGTTCGAGCTCCCCGCCAAACCCAGCCCGGGACTGGTTTCCCTTGCCGACCTGCCCCTCGACGTCAACAGCCTGCGCGACAAGACCCTGCTGCGCCCCGATCTCGAGATACTCAGGGGAATTTCCATCGAACCGTCCACGGGCCCCGCGATCCTGCTCGAGGTGGGCGATGGCAAAGATCCCGTCGCATCCGTCAATGGCAAATCCTTTCCAGCCAACCAGGAGAACCTGGAGCGCCTGCTCCTTGCCGTCGCGACCAGCCGCGTCAATGGCTTCGTCAGCGATGCCGCCACCGACTTCAGCCCGTGGGGACTGGACCGACCCATCCTGAAGCTGCGTTTCATTTTCATCAACAATCAGGCGATCGAGTTGCGCTTCGGCATCGACTCCCGCGGCGATTACTACGTCAACCGGACCGGAACCCCGATCGTGATGAAGGTCGATGCTTCTCTCATCCGCGCCATCGCCGTCCAACCCCATGAGTGGAAACATTCCCGCCTCTGGTCCCTCAACAGGGTCGACCTCACCGGCCTGGTCATCGAACGACCCGATACAGAGCCACTGGTCCTCACCTATAATTTCATGGATGTGAGTCCCTGGAAGGCCCGCCGCGGCAACCAGGACCTGACTCCCAAACTGGTCGGCGCCCACGCCACCTTCATGCTCGATCAACTCGAAGGCCTGCGGGTGGCCCGCTGGCTTTCCGCCTCGGATGCCGCCGCCCTCAGTGCCCTCGGCAACCCCTCGCTGATGATCACCGCGTTTGAAAACATCGTGGATGAGGACGACGAGGTCATCGACACCCGCACCCGGACCGTCGCCTTTGCCCCGGCCCCCGACTTCATCGGCTACCACTACGGCATGCGGCTCGGCGGCTCCAACCCCTTCCTGATCAAGAGCAATGTCTATCGCAAGCTGGCGGCCAAGCTGCTTGAGCAATAGACTGCTTGCCAAGCGCCCCCTTGGCGGATACCCCTAGCCTCCCTTCCGGGCACAACGGTCCCGTGGTCCAATGGATAGGACGACGCCCTCCGAAGGCGTAAGTCCAGGTTCGATTCCTGGCGGGACCAATGTATTGCCCCTCACTCTCCGGGAACCCACTCCCAGTCGGCATAAAAGGTGCCGATCACCCGACTCTGATTCGTCTTGAGCGTTGGGAAGTCCCCACCCGGGTTGCCGTCGGCATCCATCAGGTTGCAGGTCATCACGAAGCGCTTGAGCTCGGGGACATAGACGATCTCCGCATCCTGGATGCGATGATTGTCCCAATCGTCGACCTCATCCGAACGCGGCGCCAATGCCACTCCGAGATATTCGAAAGGCTCGTTGATGTCCTTGCTCTGCCAGGCCACGACCCGATAGGGCACTCCCTTTTCCTCGCGGTCACAAAAGAGAATGTAGCTGCCATCGACCTTGATGATCGTCGGATCTCCAACCCCGAAGCGGTGGCCGCCATCCGGATTGGCGTCGACGGCCTTCGCATTCACCAGTTTCCAGTCACCCAGACCCGTGTCGGAGACGTAATGGGCCAGACTGGTGCCATCCGGCCCGTGCGGGAAGTTTCCGTGCTCACCGAAGATGTGGAACTTGCCGTCCTCGTGCCAGACACCCATGTCGTCGCAGTCCTTGGCCGGAAAGGTGCCAGCCTCCTTCCACTTGCCGCTGGCTTTCTCAAGCGGGCCACTGAAGGTGTAGACCTTGCCGGCCTCGTAGATGTAGTAGGTTCCGTCGACCTTCACTCCGTCGTCGTATTCGTAGTGATTGGCAATCTTGTAATTCCTGTCCACCAGCTCCCAGCCCTCACTACTCCAGGAAAAGGTTTTCGCGCGCCACAGATGCGCGGCTTTTGGCGTATGGCTGACGATCAGATAGTAAGGATACTCCAACTCCGGTTCGATAAAGAGAATGGAATCGTGGTTGTTGCCCATCGTCGTGGAAAACACCGGATTGTCGGCCGGTCGCTTCCACTTCAACCAGCGGGAATCGGGATCCCCGCTCTTCGGCTGCGCCGAGAGCAGAGGAGCAAACATGATGAGAGAGATGGCCGCGAGCAAGGGGTTCATGATTCAGGAGAGGTGATCGGCAAGGGCAGGCAGTAGCTGCAAACCGCAGCTCAGGACTCGAATTTGTGCTGGCGGCGCAGGGGCGCTCCGCACATCACGCAAAAATCGCGCTTCGAGTGGGTCGGCTTGCCGCAATGATGGCAGGTCAGGGACTGGGTGCCGATCTTGCCATCAATCTGACCATCGCGGGCATCGATTTCGAGAATCTTGGTTTCCAGCTCCATCTCGGTGATGCCGTTGCGTTCGCGAACCAGCTCCCACATGGCCTGACAGGCGAGGGAAAGCCGCTCAATCTGGTCGCGGGCATCCGAAATGTCCTGCGCGTAGTTGTCCGCCTTGGCCATTGCCCGGGCCGCGGTGTTCTCGGCTCCGGTGATTTTGGTTTGTTGGTAGGTTTCCCAGATCATGATGCTCTAGAATGAGCTTGTAACGGGCAGAAATCAATTTCGGAGATTGCTTGGCCCGCTTGCTTCAGAAGCGCTTGCGATGGCCCTTCGCCAGGCTCTGGAGCCGCTTGGCCACATCCCTTCATTCACGGGATTGCCCGGCAATTCCCAGCCGATTCGTCCGGCTGCGGAGGACCTGCCTACAGGCCTGGAGGATCGATTTTTGCATGCATCGCGCCGCAAATCCGCTTAGGGTTCTGCCATGTCCCTGTTCGATCCCTGGTCGCGCTCCGATGAAACCGGTGACCCCTTCACCCACTGCATCCACTGCAAACTGCCGTTGCTCGAACTCGCTTCCCCCTGGCTGGTGAACAAGGACTTCCACAAGGGGGAATGCGTCCTCGAATACGCCATTTGCGAGTCCTGCCGGGAGCGCGCAAGCGAGGACTTCAGCGAGGACTCCAAGGAGGCCGTCCGGCATTTTCTCGAGGAGGAAATCCCCTGGGACGAGCGCCTCATGAGCTTCGTCCACAATCCCGAAGCCCGGGTGGAAAACTGCATTTCCTGCAACTGCCCACGGGAGCACGCCGAGGGCTACGCGACCTCCATCCTATTCACCGCCTCGGGTGAAATCGATTACGGCCCCCTGCCCCTGCTGATCTGCAGCGACTGCGTCGAGCAGATGAGTGAGCGGCTCTCCGAGGCCACCCGCGATTCATGGCGCCGCTTCCTGGACGAGAACTTCGACTCGCCTCCTCAGCTCTCTTCCTTGCCGGGCTTGCTCTGAGCTGCCTTGCCCAGGCCCTCGTTGAAGGCCGTTTCGAAGGCCTCCTTGATCTTCTCCACGGGTTCCAAACCGCAGGAAACCCGCAGCAACTGGGTCGGCACTCCGCAGGCGTCGGTCCATTCCGTCTCATGGTAATGCGCCAACATCACGTAGGGACAGACGAGGGTGAAGTTGGTGCCGAAACTGGGTCCCTTGTTGAGGCGAAGGCGGTCATACACCTTGGCCGTGCGCTTGGCATTCTTGAGCACAAAGGAGATCAGCCCGCCATAGCCACCCTTGTCCCGCTTGAGTTGCTCGTAGTTTTCGCGCTGCTGCAGGCCCGGATACCAGACCTTGGCGACGGCTGGATGCGCGTCGAGCCACTCGGCGAGTTTGCGACCGGTGGAATTGATGCTGCGCATACGCCCAGCATAGCCCTTGAGATTGTTGAGCAGGGCCTCGGCGTCACCGATGTAGAGCGGCGCCGTATCCCTGGCATCGGCTTCGAGCGCCGGCCTCAGATCGGGCGCAAACTTCGAGTCCGCCCGTACCGCAGCCAAGCCCGCCATCACATCCCCCGCTCCGGACACCCACTTGGTCAGGCTACCGGTCACCACATCGGCGTAGCGTAGGGCATCGACATTGTAGGGGCCGGTGGCCGAGTCATCGATGATGAAGGGCGTCCCTCCCTGGGCGCAGGCCTCGGCCACTCGCTGGACGTCAACGGTACGCAACAGGGGGTTGCTCGGCACCTCGGTGAAAACGCCTCCGAATTCGCCCTGGCGGATGCGCATCAGGGCTTCGTCGAAGGATTCGCCCTCGGCCTCGTTGAGATAGACCACTCCGGCTCCGAAATGTTTCTGCACCTTGAGGCAGTCGACGTAGGGAAATTCCAGCTGCAGGGTCTTGCGGCCATTGGCCACTCCGGGCAAGGCTCGCAGCACCGATGTCACCGCGGACATGCCGCTGGAAAACACGAAGCTGTGATCGGCCTGGCTGCCGGTGAACTTGCACAGCGCACGCACCAAAGAGTCGGACTTGCTGCCCTCGCGCAGTTTGCCGTCCAGGAAATCCTGGGCCTGGCGGCTGCTGACAATCTCACCCGAGAAGCGCCAGTAGGTCTCGGCGTCACCCTCGGCCTTTTCCGGCACGATCAGCGCCTGGAGGCCATGGAAGCTGGAGATGCGAGCCGCCGTCTTGGCCTGGCGCTCGACCCAGCGATGGGCACGTTGCACCGAACTGCGCGTCGGCAGAACGTAGACCACCTCACCCTCGCTGGCGACCTCCTTGCGTGCCTCCTCAAACAGACGCTCGACGCTTGGATGACGGAAGAAGCGCGGATAGCCCAAACGCATCTTCTTGATGACCTTCTCGCGCTTTTCCTCGTAACCGATCACTGAATTCCAGGTCGGCAGGCTGACCGAACAGGCATGGATGGAATCCGGGAGCGGAAGTCCCAGATCCTTTTCCTGCCATGCGGGGTCGGCGGATAGGTCGCGCATCAGGCTTTCTCAATGACCCGAACTCAGGCTCAGGGCAAGCCGTATATCCCTGCATGGAAAAAGCGTCCCGAATTGTACCGGGACGCTTTGCCAGATCGAGGATGGGGCAGCGGTCAGTACTTCACGCCACAGCCATAGGGATTGTTCTTCGCTTTTTCGACTTCCTCGCCGGCGATCACGGCATGGAGAGCATTCTTGAATAGCGGATCAGCTCCCTCGATGTCCGCAGCCTTGGTGGTGGCCTTGGAGTCGATGGCACCGTTGTAGGCGACCTTGCCTTCGGCATCGATGATGAACATGTGCGGAGTCACCTTGGCACCGTAGGCCTTGCCTACCTTGCCATCGGTATCGAGGCAGAAGTGGGTGGCAGCGACACCCTCCTCCTCAGCCTTCTTGGCCATCTTGTCCGCGGGCATGTAGCCCTGCTTGCCTTCGGCCGAGGAATTGATGGTGATCCAGATGGCACCTTTCTCGGCGGCTTCCTTCTGCAGGCTGGGCATGTTGCCTGCCGAGTAATGCTTTTTGACGAATGGGCATCCGAAGTTGACCCACTCCAGGACCACGACCTTGCCTTTGAGCGAGTCGAGAGAAACGGTCTTCCCGTTGAGATCCTTGAGCTCGAAGGCGGGGGCATCCGAGCCGGGTTCGGCAGCGTGGGCACTGAGGGCTGTGGCGGCGGAAACGATGGCGGTGATCAGCAGTTTTTTCATGGAAACGAGGGTAGGATGGGAGCAATTTGCCCGGCCGCGGGGCCGTGTCCAAGGATTTTTGGAACACTCTGGCATGACAGATGCATAAATTTCACTTGCATGACAGATCCATGGTTTTTCCTGCGTTCTGAAACTAACAGTTGCGTCCTCGCCCCTGCCGTCCCAAACCTAGAGACACAGGGGCTTGCAACCGCTCGCAGGAAGGCTCCAGCAGGAATTGTCGATCAAAAACTATTCCCTGATGAATCACAAATTTTTCGCAATTTTTTCAAATATTTTCCCGCCCGCAGTGTCTAACCAACAGCAACACCCTGAAAATGATGTTCCAGCCCATATCCAGAGACTTCCAAATGAACCTCCGACGCCACGATCGCCTGGCAAATCCGCTTGAGGTCTACCTTACGAAAGCCATTTCGGAAGGCAGACTCCAGGCGGGTGACCTCATCGGCAGCCCGGACCAACTGGCCAAGACCTACCGGGTCACCCCCGTTGAGGCATTGGAAACGGTCAATCACCTCCTCGCTCAGGGGCTGCTGTCCCAGACCAGCTCAGGTGAATTGTATGTGAGCGGAGCTCAACCCTCGGGTTACAGCAACCAACAGCACGCCTGAGTGCAGGGCTATGGCTTTGCCTTGTTGCGCTGGGGCGTCGCATCCTCGGTGACCGCTTGATACCACGCCTCCAGCGATTCCTTCATGGCTGCCACCCGCTCGGGATGTTTTTGTGCCAAGTTAAGCTCTTCTCCGATGTCCTTGGATAGATCATAAAGCCCGAGAAAATTCTTTTCCTTTCCGGCGACTCCGACCATCAGTTTCCAATCCCCCTTCCGGACTGCCATCATGCGTCGCTCGTCCGGCCCCTGCCAGAAGAGGGTGCGCTCCCCCAAATCCTTTGCTTCCTTCAGCACGGGTGTGAGGTCCACGCCGTCGAGCTGATGACCCTCGGGAGCCTCGACACCCGCCATCGCCAGCATGGTCGGCATCAAATCGAGGCTGATACCCAATTGCTCCGTTGTTTTGTCGGCCGGTATGGTTCCGGGCCACCAGGCAATGCCGGGAACTCGATGCCCGCCCTCCCAGTTGCTGCCCTTGCGCCCACGCAGTGGTCCCGCTGTGCCCCCGTCAGGCCCATTGTCCGAGAAAAAGAACACAAAGGTGTTATCTGCCAAATCCAACTCGACCAACTTGTCGAGGATTTGACCGACACCTCTGTCCATTTCCACCAGCATTTCAGAGAAGGCCCGTTGGCGATCACCTCTCTTGATGCCAGGCTTCTTGTTGGGGCCACGTTCCGGTGGATCATTCGGCCCCTGCCAGGGCGAGTGAACGGCCTCATGGGCCACATAGAGACAGAAGGGCTCATCCTTGCTCTTCTCGATGAAGTCCAGGGCGTGCTTGGTGATGAGGTGGGTGGAGTAGCCATCCTCCTTCTTGAGCTCCAAACCATCCCACCAATCGAAAACCCCCATGCGGTCGTAGTGGGAATGATAGTCAATGTTGCCACTGACAAAGCCATTGAAGCGATCGAACTTGTGGTGAATCGGGTTGAATTCCTTGGTGTAGCCCAGGTGCCACTTGCCACAGATGGCCGTGGCATAACCCGCCTCCTTGAGCAACTGTGAAAACGTGACTTCCTTATCGGGATGAAGGCCGTGATGATGCGCGCCCACCTTTGGGTTGGCATTGATCACTCCGGGGATGCCGGCCCGCTGTTGATAGCGGCCAGTCATCAAGCCAGCCCGGGTCGGGCTGCAGACATTGCCACTGGAGTGGAAGTCGGTGAATCGCATCCCCTCCTTGGCCATCCGATCGAGGTTCGGGGTCGGGATTTCCCCCCCGTAACACCCTGCATCGCCGTAGCCCATGTCATCGGCCATGATGATGATGAAGTTGGGCTTGGACTGGGCATTCAGCACCAGCACAAAAAGGCTGAGGATGGAGAAGATCGAGGCTTTCATGGAAACTTCACTAACGGGTCCAGGGAAAAGCGTCTTTCAGGTGCATTCGGCGCAGGTTGTCGATCCACACCCGCCAGTAGGATTTCGAGCGGGAACTACGCTGCAAGTGTCGGGGATGCAGCCGCAGATCCGCCTCGGTGAGCCTTGCCTTGGTAAGCAGCGGTTCGATTTCAGAAAAGGGCACCCACGCGTAGTGTTGGGTTTCCATGTAGGCCAGATTGAGCAAGGGGATGGGATGATCCATGATGCGTTTGGCTGGCACATGAGCCACTTCCAGAAAGTAGAAGCTGCAGCCCCATTGCCTCACCGGTTTCTGGCCCGCAATTTTCTTGCGCAGCCAATCGGCGTCATAAAAGCCGCGGGTTTCCTCCGAGGTCTCACGAGCGGCGGTTTGTGCCGTGGTCTCACCTTCCTTGTTGCCACCGACAAAACCGCCCCAACCTCGCCTGCCGAGCCGGTCATTGGCCAAGAGCAGGTGAATTTCTCCGCGATGGCGACAGTAGAGAATGATGCCGGCGGGACCGACGTCAGACGAGGTCGTCGCGGGTGAATCTTGTGGCCCTGCATCAGTCCCCTGTTCTTTCGACGCCTCAAGAGCAGGACTCGGCCCGGGTTGAACCGTCGGCGCGCAAGATGCCGCACTCAGCACGAGCAGGATCGAGGTGATCAGACGGAGCGTAGGCATGCCGTGTCAGGATGAGGGTGCGGGCGGGACCGTCAAGAACTCGAGTGAGACAAGGTCCGCCTTCGCTCGCTGCGCGAGACTACGGCGCGACAGCCTCCCGCAGAGAAAGCAATATCGATGGGCCTTCGGATCATGGCGACCTGCCGCGCCGTAGCCTTGGCGTAGGCGAAAGGCTGGTGCTCGCTAGTGGGATCGAACCACTGACATCTACCGTGTGAAGGTAGCGCTCTACCGCTGAGCTAAGCGAGCTTTCCAGTTGCCTTCGAGCGACTCCTGAGGAGTCAAAGGGGCGCGATTGATACGGTCTGCCCTGCCCCATTGCAAGTCATTCAGTGCCCGCAGGTGGATTTTTGCGCTGCGGGATTGTCGCCGGGACCAGGTGG
>JAWVYP010000082.1:0-10711 GCA_033722655.1 Akkermansiaceae bacterium
CGGCGGTCCGTAGAAGATCAGGGAGGTGAAACGGTCCGACTCGATGGCGCGCCGCAGGAGCTTGCCCTCCGCGAGAATGTGCTGCTGGCCGGCCAATTCGGCGAGATTGGCAGGCCTCATGCGGGCCGCTAGGGGCTCATCCGGAGCTTGTTGCTCGGCATCGGAGGCTGGATTGGAGAAAAGATCGCTCACGGTCTGGACGATCAGCATTATTTCCATTTTCCGGCCAAGAGCCAGTGTGGAAGCGGCCTGAAACCCAAACAAACGCTGGATTTCGTAATGCGTGAAATACTGGGTTCCGGCCGGTCTGGATTCTGATAGAACATGATGCTCACCAATAACTCCGGGAGTAATACAAGGCGTGGGAAAAGAGCAGATTTTGGCTTGTTCTACTAACAACTACTCTCTAGAAATTGACCCCGTTGGTGATCTGAATTTTGTCTCTTCTGGCATCCGGGGGGAGGTCAAAGAGATTTCCAGATCAACCAATCCCAAAAAGCGCGTGCTGAGAAATCCGGGGGGAATTCCAGCACGCGTTTTTTTGACTCCAATTTTTCAGCGTCTGATATTGACCTTTTCCCGGATCCCCAAGACGGCGTCCGAATCCAAAACCCGGACGATCCGAACCCCCTCCATCCAAGGAGAAAGCCACCTGAGTCGAAACCGAGGATCTCAACTGCGCTGGATCAGACTTTTCCCGGTCATCTCCTCCGGTGCCTCCAGTCCCATCATCTCGATCAGGGTCGGAGCCACATCGGCAAGGATGCCGTCGTTCATCCGAATCTGTTCGGCGTCGTCACCAACATAAATGATTTCCACCGGATTGGTGGTGTGGGCGGTGTGGGGTGAGCCATCCTCATTGCGCATGAACTCGCAATTGCCGTGGTCGGCGGTGATGAGCAGTTTGCCCCCCAGGCGCAGGGTCTCCTCGACCACCGCCTTGACGCCGGCGTCAATGGTTTCGACCGCCTTGATGGCCGCGTCGACCACGCCGGTGTGGCCCACCATGTCGGGATTGGCAAAGTTGAGGATGACCAAGTCGTAGTCCTTGAGCTTGGAAACTACGGTCTCGGTGACCTCGGGCGCACTCATCTGGGGCTTGAAATCGTAGGTCGGCACATCCTTGGGCGAAGGAATGATGAAGCGGTCTTCCCCTTTACAGGGAGTCTCCACCCCGCCGTTAAAAAAGTAGGTGACGTGGGGATACTTTTCGGTTTCCGCGATGCGCATTTGGGTCCTGCCTGCCTTGGCAGCCGTCTCGCCGAGTCCCATCTTGAGGGTGACCGGCTCGAAGACCACCGGGCAGCCGAAGGTCTTGTCGTATTCGGTCATGGTGACGTAATGCACCTTGGGCACCGGACCGCGATCGAATCCTTCGAAGTCCTCGCGCAGGAAGGCCTCGGAAAGTTCGCGGGCACGGTCCGAGCGGAAATTGAAGAAGATCACCACGTCCCCGTCACGGACGCGCTGAGTGTCGGGCTCATCAAACACCATGGGCGGCATGAACTCGTCGGTTTTGTCGTTGCGGTAGCAATCGGCGACCGCCTCGCTGGCGAGCACCTTGTGACTCTCGCCCTTGCCGTGAACGATGGCATCCCAGGCGAGCTTGACCCGATCCCAGCGCTGGTCCCGGTCCATGGCGTAGTAGCGGCCGATCACGGTCGCGACCTTGGCTCCATAGCGGGCGGCCTCATCCTCGACCTTCTCCAGATAGGCCTCGCCACCGGTGGGTGAGGTGTCGCGGCCATCGGTAATGGCGTGGATGCGAATGTCTTCGACTCCGGCCTCCTTGGCCAGTTGGGTCATGGCGATCAGCTGTTCCTGGTGGCTGTGCACCCCACCATCTGAAACCAGCCCGATGAAATGCAGGCGTGAGCCCTTGGCCTTGTCCATGGCCTCGGCGAAGACAGGGTTGTCGCCGAGGATGCCGTCCTCGATGGCCTTGTTGATGCGGGTGAAGTCCTGGTAGACGATGCGACCGGCCCCCAGATTGAGATGGCCGACCTCGGAATTGCCCATCTGGCCGCTGGGAAGGCCAACATCGAGGCCGCTGGCACTCAGGTGGGCGCGAGGATAGGCAGCGAGTTGCTGGTCGTGAAATGGCGTATTGGCCAGCAGAACGGCATTTCCGTCCTTTTGGGCGGTCTGGTGACCGCCGGGATTGTCGCCCCAGCCGTCGCGAATGATGAGTACTACGGGTTTCTTTGCCATGACGCCCGCGCGTGTAGCCTCTACCGACCCGTGCGAGCAAGCCCGGATCGGGAAATTCTGCAAGCCCCCAGCATCTCGCAGCTCCCCAAAGACCCGTTCCGGGGTGCCTTCAGGCTCGGCGCTCAGGCAGTGGGGGCAAGCCCGAATCGTGCATTGGTGCTCTCACGCCGGATCCAGGACATCGGTCGGGCCCGAGTTGCGGTGGACCCAGACGCTCTGCACCAGCCCCAGCAGCATCATGCAGATGACCACGAAGGTGCCCGAGTAGCTGACCAAGGGCATGGGAATCCCGGTGATGGGAGTCAGCAGGACGCACATTCCAATGCTCTCGAACACGTGGGCAAAAAACAGGGCCGCCACCAGACAGGACAGGACCCGCCCGCTGTAGTCGCGGCTGTAGTAGGCCACAAAGAGGGCCTGGATCAGCAGTAGGGCGAAGGCGGTGATCAGCAGCAGGCTGCCGCGAAAGCCCAGTTCCTCGCCGATGACGGCAAAGATGTAGTCGTTGTGGGCCGTGTCCTTGGGAATGAAGCCCTTGGCCAAGCGCGAGCCGTCTTCCTCGTCCGCGCCCCAGCCAATGCCCTTCCAGTCCGCCTTGCCCACCGCCAGCGAAATGTGATGGGCGGCGTAACCCTCCTCTTTGACGGAGACCTCCTTGCCCTGCATCATGCGCAACCAGGTGTCGATGCGCTCCGGACCCCGCTCGGAAACGACGGGCAGCACCAGCAGGTAGAGCCAGGGCAGAATGCCGACTCCGATCAAGCTCATGAAACTCAGGTAGCGGAAAGGGACGCCGCTGGCGATCAGGGCGACGAAGGCCACCGGCACCCAGACCAGGGCAGAACCCATGTCCCCCATCTTGATGACCATCAGGAAGGGAATGGCCGAAAGCACGCCAATCACCCCAATGCGCACCAAGGGTGCCGCCAGCCAGCGGTGGATGCGGGCCAGTTCGTGGAGCAGGAAGGAGATCAGAATGATGCCCGAGGCGATCCCCAACTGGGCCGGCTGGAAGGAAATGCCCAGGATCGAGAGCCGGTGCACCGCGTCGTCCTGTCCCATAGCCATGGCCATCAGCACCACACTGACCACATAGAAGGGAATCGCCATCCAGCGCATCCAGCGGTAGTCGATGAGCGCGACCCCGAAGTAGACGAGGGTGCCTAGGAGGATCCAGCGCTTCTGCATGGCCGCAAAATAGGCGCCGGAACTGCCATATTCCTCGATCACCGACGCCGGCACCGAGAGGTGACGGGCCGCGCTCTCGATCATCAGCACGCCAAAGATGAGCAGTGCATACATCACGAGGATGAGCACCCAGTTCATTCCCAGGAGTTTTCGCAGGATTGGGGTCACGGAAGCCCGTGAACCATAGCGCTCCCCAAGCCCAAGGCAAGACAGGCCTGAGCACCCGCCCAAAGCCGCTTGCGCGGAGGGCCCCGCCGGGTAACGTGATGGCATGAAATTTCCCCACCTGCTCATCACCGCCCTGCTGGCACTGACCCTCCAGAGTCCCGGTGAAGTCCGGCTCGAGAAGATTGCCGACGGCTTCGAACGTCCGGTCTGGGCCGGCATGCCGGCGGAAACCGAGGGCAAGCTGTGGGTCATGGAGCAGGCCGGCACCATCCACATCATGGACCTCGCCACCGGCAAACGGATCGGCAAGCCCTTTCTCAAGATCGAGGAGCGCGTGACTCGCCGGGGCAACGAGCAGGGCCTGCTTGGCCTGGCCTTTGCCCCGGATTTCAAGGAGAGCGGCCGCTACTACGTCTACTACAACGACAAGAAGGACCGCACCGTGGTCTCGCGCTTCACCTCCACCAACGGCAAGACGACCGACCCCGACAGCGAGGAAATCCTGCTGCGCTACGACCAACCCTACCGCAACCACAACGGCGGCTGGATCGACTTTGGCCCCGACGGCATGCTCTACATCGGCAGTGGCGACGGCGGAGCCGCCAACGATCCCAAGAAGCTCGGCCAGGATCTCGACAGCCTGCTCGGCAAGCTGCTGCGCATCGACGTATCTCCCAAGACCGGTTACTCCATTCCCAAGGACAACCCCTTTCTCACGCAGGACGGGGCCCGGCCCGAAATCTGGGCCTACGGCCTGCGCAATCCCTGGCGCTGCTCCTTTGACCGCAAGACCGGTGACCTATGGATTGGCGACGTCGGCCAGAACCAGTGGGAAGAAATCAACTGGATGCCGGCGGGCAAGGGGGCGGGCAGCAATTACGGCTGGCGCCTGCGCGAGGGCAAGATCGCCACGCCGAAAGTTGGCGGTGAGCGTCCGAAAGCCAATGTCGACCCGGTATATGTCTACGCCCACGGCAGTGGTTCGACCGAGGGAAGGTCGGTGACCGGCGGCTATGTCTACCGGGGCCCCATCGAGGAACTCCAGGGCCGCTACGTCTTCGCCGATTACCAGTTGCCACGCATCTGGTCGTTGCGTCTCGTCGATGGCAAGGCCGAGGACTTCATCGACCACAGCAAGGACTGGAAGCCCGAATCCGGTGGCTACCAATTGATCTCCTCCTTTGCCGAGGACAATGAGGGCAACCTTTACGTGATCAGCCTTTCGGGCGATCTCTACAAGGTCAGTCAGGGATGACCTCGCCCTCGACGATGAGCGACTTCAGGGCCGCGTGATCCGCAGCGAGTTCGGGGTCCTCGTCGAGCACCTGGTCGGCCAGCTCCCGGGCCCGGCGCAAAAGGGCTGTGTCGGCAAGGAACTCGCTGAAGCGGATGTCGCCCAGGCCACTCTGAGCGGTTCCCAGCAGATCCCCCGGCCCCCGCAAGCTGAGATCCTCCTCGGCAATCTCGAAGCCGTCCTCGCTGTCCTCCAGGATCTTGAGTCTGGCGAGGGCCTCCGGACTCTTGCCGTCGGTGACCAGGATGCAGTAGCTCTTGTGATCGCCCCGGCCGATGCGGCCGCGCAACTGATGGAGCTGGGCCAGGCCGAAGCGCTCGGCGTGGTGCAGGACCATGACATTGGCATTGGGCACATCGACCCCCACCTCGATGACCGTGGTCGCCACCAGCGCACCGGTCAGCCCCCGGCGGAAGCGCTCCATCACCGTCTCCTTCTCCTCGGGCTTGAGCTTGCCGTGGAGCAGGCCCACTTCGTGTTTGGAGAGCCGCTTGAGCCACTTCGCATGGGCCTCGGTGGCCGACTCGACCTTGAGCGCCTCGCTCTCCTCCACCAGCGGATAGACCAGATAGGCCTGACGGCCGGCATCGAGCTGCTCCCGGATGAAGGCAGTCACATCGGTCTGCTTGGGTTTGACCCGCAGGGCCGTGACGATCTTGCCGCGCCCGGAGGGCTTCTCGTCGAGCAGGGACACATCGAGATCGCCGTAGAGGGTCATCGTCAGGGTCCGGGGAATGGGCGTGGCTGTCATGACCAGCACGTCGGGCACCAGCCCCTGGCGCACCAGGGCCGCGCGCTGGGCGACGCCGAACTTGTGCTGCTCGTCAATGACCACCAGGCCCAGATCTGCAAACAGCTCGTCGTCGTAGAGCAAGGCATGGGTCCCGATGACCATCTGGGCATCTCCCTCCATTTCGAGGTGATTGGACTCCTGGCGTGAGCCGGTGCGCAGGACCACCCGGATGCCCAGGGGTTCCAGCCAGCGACGGAAGGTCAGGTAGTGCTGCTCGGCGAGGATCTGGGTCGGCGCCATCAGCGCCGCCTGGGATCCGGAATCGACGGCCAGCAACATGGCCGCCATGGCGACGAAGGTCTTGCCGGCACCGACATCCCCCTGGAGCAGGCGGTTCATCGGTCGCGGGGCGCGCATGTCGCCGACAATCTCACGGATGGAGCGCTTCTGGGCTCCGGTCAGCTCAAAGGGCAGGCTTCCATGAAACTCCCTGAGCAGCTTCATGCGCTTGCCCTGGACCCGTCCCTCGCGCTGCTGGTGGTGCAGCCGGCGCCAGGCCACGTTGAGCTGGATGGCAAAAAACTCCTCCAGGGCGAAGCGGCGCCGCACCTCCTCTGCCTGCTCCAGGCTTTCCGGGAAATGGGCACGCATCAGGGCCTCGTGGCGAGAAGTCTCCGGATCCACCTCGAAGGGCGCTCGCACCGAATCGGCATCCACCTCGTTGAGCAGCCGATGGATGAGTTCCCGCAAGCGGCGCTGGTTGATGCCTGCCACATTCCGGTAGATGGGCACCACCCGTTCGAGATGCACGGAGTCACTGTTGCCCTCGTCTTCCTCGCGCAGGACCTCGAACTCGGGCTGATCGATGACGAGGCGCTTCCCGGATTCCTTGACCTTGCCGTAGACGATGACCTGCTGGCCGGTCGCGATCAGCTTGTGGATGAAGTGCATATTGAACCAGCGACAGGTGATGCTCCCAGACCCGAAAACCCCACCCGAGTCATCCATCACCACGGCCTCATAGAAACCCCGCCCGCCGCCAAAGCGGCGCCGGGCGCTGTCCACCACCTCGCCGCGCAGGCAGACAGCCGTGGAAGTCGGCTGGTTGGGAAAGGCATCAAAGCGACGCCGGTCCTCGTGTCGCCGCGGCAGATGGTCGAGCAAGTCCCCCACCCTGCGGATTCCCACAGCCGCCAGGGCATCCACTTCCCTGTTGGCAAGCAGGTCGAGGTCGCTGAGGGAGTCCTCGGAACGGATCACGCGAAAGAGAGTTGTGGTTCAATCTTCACCCAGTTCGGTGAGGCGCTGCAGATAGTCGAAACTGTAGATTCCGGTGGCATGGCCATCGGCCCAGTGGAGCTGGAGCGCGTAGCCTCCAATCGGCTCGAACTTCCTGAGCTCGAAGGAATTGGGCTGGTAGTCGACCTTGGGCTTGACCACCCGCCCGAGGGCATCCGGCTCGCCCTGGCAGGCGGCACAGGGACAGGCCCGGCGCAACATGGGCAACGCCAGGAAACATTCGCTGCCATCCTCGAAGGCGAGGGCCAGCTCTTCGCCAATCACGGTGGCCTGCTGAAGTCGTTTCGACATGCCCTATCTTGGCGGCAATCCCACAGGCCGTCCACCCGATTGAGGCGCCGATCTCAATCCCGGCTTCCAAAAATGCCCGAGCCGACCCGCACCTGGGTCGCTCCTTCCTCGATCGCAATCTCGTAGTCGCCACTCATGCCCATGCTCAGCTGCGCCAGTTCGAGTCCGGGAGCCGCCAGCGAATCTCGGAGTTGGCGCATCTGCACGAACCAGGAGCGGACGGCGGAAATGTCATCCTCGTTGGGAGGGATGCACATCAGGCCGAGAATCTCAAGGTGGTCGAGGCCGGCCAGTTTGCCGACCAGTTCGGGCAATTCGGCGGGATCGAATCCTCCCTTGCTCTCCTCGCACCCGATGTTGACCTGGAGAAAGACCTTGGGCCTCAGACCGAGCTCCCCGGCGATGCGGTCAGTGTAGTGGGCCAGCTTCATGGAGTCGATGCCGTGGATGGTGCCAAAGAGAGGCAGAATCTTGCGCACCTTGTTGCGCTGGACGCGGCCGATGAAGTGCCAGTCCAGACCTTGCTGCAGCGCTTCGACCTTGGGCTGGGCTTCCTGCAGGCGGCTCTCCCCGAAACAGAGCTGCCCGGCGTCGATTGCCTGCTGGATGTCCTCGGCGGGAAAGGTCTTGGACACACAGACCAGGCGGACATCCTCGGGTAAACGCGAGGAGCGCTCACAGGCCTGTGCGATGCGCTGGCGAACTTCCTCCAGACGCTGACCGATCCCGTTCTCCATCCCTGCTGAATTTGCCAATGCGTTCCAGCTTACTTGATGAGACCGGCCATCCGGGCGTTTTCGGTGAGTTCCACCAGATCCATCAGGATGTGGAGGCTCTCGCGTTTGGTCGGATTGAGCCCCGAGGGCCACTCGGGCGTGGTGTCGAGCTCGGCAGTCTCGTCCACCGCACGGCGCATGTAGCCATCCTGACCCTCGGAAGGATCGTATTCGACGAGTGGCACGTCCTCCTTGAGATCATCCAGGGTAAGGCGGTAGAAATCCATTTTTTTGCGATCCTGCTCGTTCATCTCGGCGAATCGCTTGCGTCGCTCCTTGTTGCGCTGCTTCTCAAGCATGTCGGATTTCCTCAGTTCCTGCTCACGCTCCTCTTTGTTGAGGCTGAGCCGGTTGCGCTCCATGCGCTGCTTGGTCCTCATGACATCCTCAATGGTGTATTCGAAGTCCTTGCTTTCGCTGACGCGTTCCATGCTGAGCTCCTTGAGCCTTGGCACGAAGAGCGCCTGCCTAGGCGAGGGATTGAAGCCGGGGGCCTTGCGGATGCGGTCGTGGCGCAGCGCGTGATCGAGATACTTCTCGCCGATTTCGAGCGCATCACTGATGCTGGGCAGGGCGATGTCGGATTGAACTCCCTCCAGTTGGGTCGATGAGCCGGACGGGCGGTAGAACTTCTGGATGGTGACCTTGAGATAGCCGGCGCGGTCCTTGGCGGCAAACAGGGGCAGCATCCTGCCGATGTCCATGGGTTGTTGAACCGTGCCCTTGCCGAAGGTGGCACTTTCGCCAACCACCACCGCGCGATTGGCATCTTGGAGGGCGCCCGCGAGAATTTCACTGGCCGATGCACTGGCGCGGTCAATCATCACGACCATCGGCCCGTCGTAGAGGGGCCCACCATTGTCGGACTGCTTGACCTGGACCTGGCCGAGGGTGTTCTTGACCTGAACCACCGGGCCACGCTCGGTGAAGAAACCGGTCATGCGGCGCACTTCCTCCAGCGAGCCGCCACCATTGCCGCGCAGGTCGAGGATCAGGCCGTCGATTTCCTCCTCGTTGAGGCGCTCGAGCAGAAGTTCCACATCGTTGGCACTGCTGACCTTGCCCTGCTCGAAATCGGCATAGAAGGAGGGCAGGGTGAGGACGCCAATGCGACGGGTCACGTCCTTGCCCTCGCGGATATCGATGATTTCGGCACTGGCCTGCTCGTCCTTCATCTCGACCTTGCCACGCTTGATGACGATGATCCTGGTTTCCCCCGGAGCCCCTCCGGCAGGCTCGACCTTCAGGGCGACCTCGGTCCCCTCCTTGCCACGGATCAGGTCGACGACCTTGTCGATCTTCATGAACATGATGTCGACCATGTCCTCGGGCTTGCCGGTGTTGAGGGAATCGACGGCGACCACCCGGTCATTGAGCTTGAGAGAACCCTGGCGGTCGGCCGGACCACCCACCACAATGCCCTTGATGATGGTGGCTCCGTCCTCCTCGGCCTGGAGCAGGGCTCCGACGCCGACGAGCTGGTTTTTCATGCCGTCGCGGAAACGGTTCATTTCGCGAAAGCTCATGTAGTCGGTGTGGGGATCGTAGGCCCGGGCCACCGCACTCAGGAAGTAGCTGGCGACATCCTCGTCATCCGCGTCCTCGACACTTGCCAGAAAACGCTTGTAGCGCAGTTTCACCTTCTCAAGCGGACCCCGCTGATCCTCGCCGGGATCCACCTTGCCCTGCTCCTTGGCGAGCCGGCTCACCATCTCGCGGCGCAGGATCTCCGAGAGCACCGCTTCCTTGATCTGCAGGCTGAAGAGACGGGCAGCCTCGGCCTCGTTGGCGGGCCACTCGGCTTCCTTGCGGCTCATCATCACCGACTCCTCCTTGGTAAAATCGAATTCGTCCTTTTCGAGCAACTCGTTGGCCTGGGCCACGCGTTGGCGGACCCGGTCACGGAACACCGAGTAGATTTCGATGGCAACCGGCATCGACTCGGCATCCAGCAGGATGCGGTGCAGGCGGTCTCCATACTCCTCCTCGAAGCGCTCCACGTCCTCCTGGGTGAAGTAGAGACGCTGGGAGTCGAGATCGGTGAGGTAGTCTTCCAGGAAGCGCTCGCTCAGCTCTTCGTTGAAGGGCAGGCGGGCAAAATGGCTGTTTTGCAACATGCCAACCATCTGCTTGCCGACTTCGTTGAAGTTGGCCTGATCGGCTTTTGCAGTCATCAGGGAGACCGACAGACATCCTGTCCAGGCAATCGTTCTTATCCAGCTCTTCATCATTCAATCAAGGGTACGTAAGGTTCGAAGATGCCACGGCTTTGGGGAAAGTCGATGGCGAAAAATGGCGGCATCAGGCTGGCGGATCATGCCTTGGGGTCATGCTCCTGTTTCCACTCCCTGAAGAACTTCTCCCAACGGTCCTGTTCCGCCTTCCGGGCACGGCCAGGCATTCTTTCCAGCATGAGATTGTCGGCCTCCAGGGGCCGGCGAACAAGGGTAACTTCCACGTTCTCGATCTTGCCATCGCGCAGGATCTGCATCTCGATTTTGGTCATGGGCTTCAGGTCCATGACCTGCTTGCGCATGGGCTCGGTCGCCGGGGCGGGCCAGCGTTTGCCGTCGATGCCAACCACCACTTCACCCACTTTGAGGCCTGCCTTTTCGGCGGCCATGCCTTCAATGATTCTGGTGATCACGACGGCAGGAACGGGATTTTGCTCGCCCGGAATTTCAACCATGATGTCATCCATGCCTATGCCGATGAAGCCCTTGCCGTGCCGGGCATAGTGATCGCGGGCCA
>JAWVYP010000083.1:0-10699 GCA_033722655.1 Akkermansiaceae bacterium
CAGCAGATGGGAAGCAAGCAGGCAGAAAGCACCGAGCGTGTAGAATACGATGTCCTGATTGTTGGCGGCGGATTTGCCGGCGTCTATTGCGGCAAGGCCCTGGCGAAACTCTGCCGCCGCGATCCCGATCTCAAGGTGGGGCTGGTCTCCGCCGACAACCACATGGTCTTCCAACCCATGCTGCCCGAGGTGGCCGCCGCCTCGATTTCCCCGCGCCACGTCGTCAATCCCATCCGCCAACTGTGCAAGGGCATCGATGTCTTTCGCGGCGAGGTCAATGGCATCGATGCGGAGAACCGCAGCATCCGTCTCAACGCCGGTGACTACACGCCCGATATTCGTCTCGGCTATCGCCGACTGGTGCTCGCGCCCGGTGCCGTGGTCGACCTCTCCCGGGTGCCCGGCATGAGCGAGCACGCACTGCTGATGCGGAACGTGGGTGACGCCATGAAGTTGCGCGCGCGCGTGATCAGTCGTTTCGAGGAGGCCAACCTGGTGCGCGACGAGGAGCGCAAGCGGCGCCTGCTTTCCCTGGTGGTGGTTGGTGGTGGCTATTCCGGAGTCGAGACCGCGGGTGAGATGCTCGACCTGATGACCGAGATCCACCAGTATTACGAGAATGTCTCCAAGGACGATTTCAAGGTCACCCTGGTGCATTCCGGCGATCACCTCCTGCCGACCCTCAGCCGCAAGCTCGGCGAATACTGCGAGCGGGTGCTGCGCAAGCGCGGTCTGAACATCATTTTCAGCCAGCGGGTGAAGGCGGTGACCGCCGAATCGGTCATCCTCAACAACGAGGAGCGCATCGGCACCAATACCGTGGTTTGTACCATCGGCAATGCGCCCAATCCACTGGTGACGCAGCTGGCGGAGGAGCTGGATCTCGATACCGAACGCGGTCGCATCAAGACCACGCCCGAGCTGCAGGTCGAGGGGCGCGACGACATCTGGGCCATTGGCGATTGCGCCGCAGTGCCGATGAATGGGGGAGGCACCTGCCCGCCAACCGCCCAGTTCGCCCAGCGCCAGGGCACGCGTGCCGGGCGCAACATCGGTGCGCTGATCAAGGACGGGAAGCCGGAGGCCTTCGATTTCTCCGGCCTCGGCGAACTCGCCGCCATCGGTCACCGCCAGGCCGTCGCGGAAGTGATGGGCGTGGCCTTCTCCGGCTTCATCGCCTGGTGGATGTGGCGCACCATCTATGTCATGAAGCTGCCCGGCCTGCAGCGCAAGCTGCGCGTGCTCATCGACTGGACCTTCGACCTCTTCTTCCCGCGCGACATCAACCTTCTCAATCCGCGCTACTCCACCCCGCTCAAGCGCATCCATCTCGAGCCAGACGATGTGCTCTTCTACCCGGACGAGCCGGCCTTCTCGGTCTACTTTGTCCACGAGGGCGAGGTCGAGATCCGCGATGGCGACAAGGTGATCAAGCGGGTGCGCGATGGCGAATACTTCGGCGAGCGCGCCCTGCTTGACGACGGCATCTGGCACTACCGTGCCCAGGCCGCCAAGCCGACCAAGCTGGTGGCGCTCGGCAAGGACGAGTTCAAGGCCATCGTCGAGGGCAGCCGCGACCTCAAGGAGCTCTTCCAGCGCTCGGCGATCTCTTACGGCCATTCGGACGAGTTCGAGGAGCTCAAGCAGCGGCTTTCGAAGTCGGTCCTCGATGCATCCATCCGCGAGATCATGATCGAGGAGGTGGATTGCCTGGAGCACGACATGGAATTGAATGAGGTGCTGGAGCGCTTCCGCGAGCAGCCCCACGGCAGCTATCCGGTGCTCGACGAGGACGGAGCCTGTCTGGGCACGCTCAAGCGCGACGTGCTCTACGACGCCATCAAGAAGGAGGGGTTGGACAGCAAATCCAAGGCCAAGGACCTGCGTCTCAGCAAGCTGCCGATCGTCTCCGCCGACACCACGGTGGACTCCGTGCTCGAGACCATGATGCGCTCGGGTCGCAACAAGGTCATCGTCGGCGAGGATGGCAAGATGGCTGGCCTGATTACCCTCGTCGACGTGCTGGACCGCGGCCTGAGCAAGAAGAAGGGCTGAGCTTTGTTAGAAATGGCTCTTGATGATCTGCCAGGGCTGTTGTCGCTTGGGTCATGACCCTTTTTGGAAACATCAACATTTTGAGCGCAGCAAGCATTCTCGCGGGCTCCGCCCTGCTGGCCGGACTGGTGGCCTGGATCGTCATGCTGCTGGTCGACCGCGTCTTGCGCAAACGCATTGCCGGAGACGAAGTTCGCTGGGAGCAGATGAATCGTCCCGTGGTCATGGTGGCCGCTGCGCTCGCGGTCTATTTCGTGGCTCCCGCCGTCGAAGGCTTCAAGCCGGTCTGGGTCGACATCCTGGCCCACGCCATGGCCATCGTCGCCATGGTCGGGATCGGTTGGCTGGCGCTGACCGTGACCGATGTCGCCGGGGAGGTGCTCTCGCGCGGCTGGGACATCGACAAGCAGGACAACCGGCGGGAGCGCGCCATGCTCACCAAGTTCCGCGTCATGCGCCGAGTCTGGATCGCCCTGGTGGCGGTCTGCACGGTGGGTGCCGTGCTGATGACTTTCCCCGCCATCCGATCCCTGGGAGCGGGCATGCTGGCCTCGGCCGGGGTGGCCGGTCTGGTCCTGGGCATCGCCCTGCGGCCGACCCTGGAAACCCTGCTCGCCAGCGTGCAAGTGGCCCTCACCGAGCCCATCAGCATTGACGATGTGGTGATCGTCGAGGGCGAGTGGGGACGCATTGAAGAGATCCGTCCAACCTACGTGGTGGTGCGCATCTGGGATGACCGCCGGCTGATCGTGCCGCTGACCTATTTCATTTCCAAGCCCTTTCAGAACTGGACCCGCAACCGTGCCGACATCACCGGAGTGGTGACCCTGCAGGTCGATTTCCGGACTCCGGTGGACGAGGTCCGCGACTATCTGGGCAGTTTCATTGAGAAGGACGAGGATTTTGATGGCCGCTTCTGGAACGTGCAGATCACCGAAGCCGAGGATCGGGCCATGACGTTGCGGGTGCTGTGCACGGCAGCCGACGCATCCAAGGCCTGGAACCTGCGCTGCCGGGTGCGCGAACAACTCATTGGCTGGATGCAGCGCGAGCATCCGGATTGCCTGCCGCGCCTGCGTGCGGAACTGCCTGGCTCAAAAGCGGGCGGGGATTGAATCCATCCAGTTGACTTCTGCATCGGCCTGGGTGGCAGGCATCACCGCGGGCCCTTGCTGCTTTCCGCCTCCCGCGATCATGTCCTCAAACGCTGGCTTTTCGGCAGCGTGCCGGATCGCGCCTGCCGTCATGCCCGAAGGGTGGGAGTGCCGTGACTGGTCTTTCGCAAGCACCGCGAGATCGCCGATGCGCTCTCCGAGGGCTTCTACTGCCTTTACCGGGCCTTGCGTCTGTTTGCGCCGCGCCGCGAATGAGCTGCCGCTTTAGGACGAGCTGCCGGATTCCCCGAGTTCTCGGTCAAAGCGCGAGGAGTCAAAGCGGCATTCAAGGGTCTTGGTGATGGTTTCGGCGTCATCGCGGGCGAGCCGCAGGCAGACCGATGCGCCGGGTGACGGAGTCACATTGAAGATGGCATGTTCACCTTCGATGCGGGCTTCGCCCAGGTCGAGATCACGGGCCTCGGTATCGACGATCTGGGGACGCACCCCACCAATGCCGCGGGCTCGCTGGATGTCGCCGGGTTTCAGCTTGGGCACGATCTTGCGCAGTTGGCGCAGGAACAGGCGCTTGCCGAGCCATGGCACCTCGTAGAGGGCGTTCATGATCGCAAAGCGCAAGAGGATGGGCCGGCAGAGAATGCGCACCAGGCTGGCGAAGGTGGCCCAGTTGAAGTCGAGGGTGCGGAAGTAGCCTCCAATGCTGCCGTATTGATGGCGCTCGAGCATGGGTAGCGGCTTCGCCGTCGGCCCGAAGCGGGTCTGCTGCGGCTCGTGCACCTCGGCGTCCCCATGCGGGGCGGCGAAGGGCAACTCCTTGATCTGCATGGTGTAGACCTTGCCCTTGAGGCAGTCCTCGGCGTGGTAGAAGCTGCCGGCCACACTCAGCAGGCCAAGGTTTTTGCCATGGCCCAGTTGCTTGGCCATCAGCAGGCTGTGGCCGCCGGCTGCCACGACCAGGAAGCGGGCCTGCAGTTTTCCGTCCTCCCCAAGATCCAGGCAATAGCCCCCGCGGCCATCTTCCAGGGCTTCGATGGCTTGAACTTCCGTCTGGTAGCGGATGTCGAGCTCGCGGTCGCTTTGCTCCCTGTCGCCAGCGGACTTCATGTCCTCACGGGCCTGCTCGAGAAAGGATTGTGCCAATCGGCCATAGTCCACGCTGTGACCCTCGGGAATGTGCAGGGCGGCGATGGGTTCATCGGGGTCGCGGCCCTCGATCACGGCGGGTTCGAGTTCGGCGATGTCCTCGCGCTTCAGCCATTGGAGTTCCGGAAACAGTTGCTGGAATTCCTCGTGGCGCTGGCGCAGCCGCTCCACCTCTTCCTCGCCGACCCCAATCACCATCTTCTGGAGGACCTGGTGCATGCGGTGTTCATCGTCGTTGCGCTCGAGATAGCGGCGCACCATTTCTGCCGCCCGCTTGACCTCGCGTGCCTTGTCCAGGCTGTAGTTGGTCTCGATGTCGCCGACGTGCAGGGTCTGGCTGTTGTTCCAGTGGGCGGAGTTGATCTCGGCCGGCCCCTCGCACTTTTCCAGGACTGCGATGCGCCTCACATCGGTGTAGCGGGAAAGCACATGGGCGAGCGCACTGCCGCAGATGCCCGCGCCGACGATGGCGACGTCGTACGGGGTGGAATCAGGCATGGATGGGGTCGGGTGAATGGTGCTTGAAACCAAGCTAGAATGGCTCATGAGGCAGGCAACCGGGAATTGGCGGCAAAAAAGAAACTGTTTTTGATCATGGCCTCCACCACCGTTTGACAGCAGGCTTGCGCGCCGCATTTTTCCAAGATCCATGATTTCCCATCGCTACAGCCGCCGCTCCGCCATCGCCCTCGGTTCCGGGGGCTTGCTCGCTACCGCCCTTCAACTGCGCTCCGCGCCCGCCGTCCAGGCCAAGCCGGAGCTCGGAAAGCTGGGCATCGCGCTGCTCGGGCTTGGCGACTATGCCACCAACTGGCTGGCACCCGCCATCGAGCAATCCAAATTGGCGCGGATCGCTGGAGTGGTGACCGGTTCCCCCGAGAAGGTGCCCGACTGGCAGAAGAAGTACGGCATCCCCGATGATGCGGTCTACAACTACGAGAATCTGGAGGACATCGCCTCCAACGATGACATCGACATCATTTATGTGGTCACCCCCACCGGCCTCCACCACGGCTATGGCATTCGCGCCCTGCAGGCCGGCAAGCACCTCATCTGCGAGAAGCCCATGGCGCCCACCACGGCCGATTGCACGCGCATGATCGAAGCCGCCCGCAAGGCCAAGCGGAGTCTGCAGATCGGCTATCGCCTGTATTGGGAGCCGCACCACGTCCATCTGCGGACAGCGATGCGCGACAAGCGCCACGGCGACTGGAAGAACCTGGACACGGCCTTTGCCTACCGCATGACCGACTTCGAGGATCCCAAGAACCAATGGCGCATCGACAAGGAACTCGGCATTGGTGGTGCGCTTTATGATCTCGGGGTGTATGCGGTTCAGGCCGGCTTCTACGCCTCCCAGCAATTGCCGGTCAGTGTCAAGGCGTCCAGCACGACGGACCGGGACAAGATCTTTGACGAGGTGCCCGAGCACTGGGAGTGGGAACTGGAATACGCCGATGGCCGCAAGTCCACCCACTGGTCCAGCTACGGCAAGGGTGGCAACCACCTGCGCATGAACACCGACGAGGGCGCACTATCCATCGAGCAGGCCTACAGCTACACCGGCCAAAGCGGCGAGACGCCCGATGGGCCCATGGATTACAAACAGGTCTTCCAGCAGACCCGCCAGATCGATGGTCAGATGATGTCCATCCACCGGCGCAATGCCATCCTCGCGCCCGGTGAAATGGGTCGCCGCGACATCCGTCTCATCAATGCCATCATGGAGTCAGCCGATAGCGGCAAGGAAGTGAAGCTGGGCGGTTGGCAGCATTGAGCGCACTCAGTGCTGCATTTCCTCGGCCACCAGATGTAGATAGGTCTTGCCATTGGGTTTGACCGGCGGGTTCCAGTGCCAGCGCTTGTTGGGGCCGAGTCCGCAGGGTTTCTGCGGAGAGAAGGTGAAGCGGTTCTTGATGTGTCCACCCCAGCCGTTGTAGGCGGTGATCCAGACCGCCTGTTTGGCGCTGAAGGTCTCACCGGCAACCGTGATGTCGGGTGGAGGGCACTCCTCGAAGAGCTCCTTGCCGTTCGAGAAGCGTTTTTTGATGCGCTTGAAGTAGCGTTTGGCCAGTGAGCCCTTGAACTGGTGGTTGATGATGTCGAAGGCGGCCTGGACGTTGCTCTGCCAGTTCCAGATTGCATCGCGGCGGATGTTGGCGTCCGGATCCTCGGCCGTGCCGGTGACCTGGAACACGCCGTAGCCACCCGGGGTCAGGCCACCATCGTTGTTCCAGGTCGGATAGCCGCCCTTGGCGCCATAAGTATTGGGTTCGAGAAACTGGTTGTAGTAGACGTTGCTGCGGTTCTTGTGCTTGGACTCGTGGCGCGCGATGGCAGCCATGAATTCGAGTTTCTCGCCCTCGCCGGTTTGGGGAAAGCTCTGGATGTAGCGCTCGCAGCGCTTGTCCTCGGGGTTTTCGCCCGCAATCCGGAAGCGGATGGTCTTGTGCTCGGAGGAGCCGTTGAGGCGGTAAGTCAGTACTGCATTGCCCCCGAAGAATCCGTGCTCGTCGATCTCGGCGAGATAGTCGGAGTCCTCGTGGATTTTCCACAGGCCATTCTCCAGCGTGCGGAAGCCGCCGTCGGCCGGGATGGTCACCGTGTCCTGCGCGATGCTGCGGCTGGTGCGCGCGCCGTTGCCGCGCTGATAGACCACCTTCAGCCTGGCGTCCACCTGTCGGGCATGGTCAGCGGCGACGTGCAGTTCCAGTTGGGGCATGATGGGTGCGTCGTTCTCTTCCGAGCTGTGGGCATGGATCCACGCAAAGTGGCGCTTTTTGAGTTTGGAGCCTTTCTTCCAGTGCCGGACATGACTGCCTGCGTGGGTTTCAATGAGGGCGACCGGATGCTTTTTCAGGAGCTTGGCAATTCTCCGCTCCAGCAAGAGCCGGTCTTCTGCTTCTCGCTTGGATTGGCGTTCCTTCCAGTCCGATGTGGCGACGAGCATGGCTCCGATGGCGACGCAGGCCAGCGGCAGGATGACGCATGGACGGCAACAGGAGTGGGTTTGAAACATGCCATTCCAAGCTTAGGGCGAAGGGCGATCGAATCAAAAGATTTCCCGCACCGGGTGCGCGAAATGCCCTGCCAAGGGCTGTTCCACGTCATGTGGAACATTGCGGTTGCGGATGAGTAACATTCATCGCGGGTCATTTGCCCTTTCGGATGCCAAGCGCTTTGGCTATCGTGACTCCCGGTTGAACATGCAGACTCCAAACCCCCTTCCTCGACAACAGAATGACAGGGGAGAAGAGCGCAAGGTGGGATTCGAATTCGAACTCGCAGGCATCGACCTGGAAGACTGTGCGGAGTTGATTGCCGAGATCTTCGGTGGGGAAATTGCCTACCACCACTCGCTGCAGGCCGAGGTCGAGTCGCCCGGATATGGAACCTTTGTCGTCGAGCTCGATGCCCGCATGGTCCAGGAACTGGCCGAGAAACTTGAAGGGGCCAAGCCGACCCGCAAGGGCCTGGTGTCCTGGATGGGCGATGCCGCCGAAAAGATTGTCCCCTTTGAAATTGTCACCCCGCCCTTGCGGCTTGGCGATTTCGACAAGCTCGAGCAACTGCGCCGCCGGCTGCAGGAGATGAAGGCCCAGGGCACCAAGGCGGCCTTCGTCAACGCCTTTGGCATGCACATCAATCCCGAGCTCGCCTCCGAGGAAGTCGACCACGTGCGCGATGTGCTGCGTGCCTTCCTGGTGCTTTACCCATGGTTGGTGAAGGTCATGGACATCGATTTCTCACGGCGCATGCTGACCTACATCGATCCCTTTCCCACCAGTTACCTCCGGCTGGCATTGCCGGCGGATTACCGGCCGGACTGGGGCCAGTTCATCACTGACTACCTGGAGCACAACCCGAACCGCAACCGCGCGCTGGACCTGCTTCCGCTGTTTGCCCACATCGACGAAAGCAGCCTCAATTCGCTCAAGGAATCCGACCGCAAGCTGGTCAAAGCGCGGCCCAGCTACCACTACCGCCTGCCCAACAGCGAGATCGACTGCGCCGACTGGACCATTGCCCGCGACTGGAACCGCTGGGTCGAAGTCGAAAAACTCGCCGGCGAGCGCGACAAGCTGGAGCGGATGGCGGCTGATTATCTTGAGTTTCTCGGCAAGCCGCTGCGCATCTTCAGCAGCTGGCCCAAAATCCTCGACAAAGAACATGGCTACAGAATCTGAACGCCCGAGACCGCTGATCGGAGTGACCGGTCCGCAGACCGGTGGCCGCGTGCTGTGGCTGTTCACCCGGCTCGCCATCCGGCTGGCCGGTGGCAGGGCGCGGCGCCTGGTGGCCGGCGGAGACCTCGCGCTCGCGGCTTGCGACGGATTCGTGATTTCGGGGGGCGCCGACATCAACCCCGAGCTCTACGGGGAGGCGGCCCTCGCCAAGAAACTGCAGTATGACCTTGAGCGCGACGCGCTGGAGCAGAAGGTGATCCGCCACGCGACGAAGGAGGGCAAGCCCCTGTTCGGCATCTGCCGCGGCATGCAGATTCTCAACGTGACTCTGGGAGGCTCGCTCTATCAGGAAGCCAAGGATATCCTCGAGGACTTCCTGCCCAGCCGCAGCCTGATCAGCAAGTTCATTGGCCGGCGCAGCGTGACCATCGAGGCCGACAGTCAGCTGTTCCGAATCCTGGGCGGCTACTCCCAATACAACATCAACAGCATTCACCATCAGGCGGTCAACCGGGTGGCTGAGGGTCTGGTGGTCGTGGCCCGTGAGGAGAACGGCATTGTCCAGGCGATTGAGCCGCGCAATGCCGAAAACAAACCGTGGCTGATCGGCGTGCAATGGCATCCGGAGCTGATGCTCCATGCCCATTCGGCGCGCAGCCTGTTTCGCTCGCTGGTGGATGCCAGCCGCGAGCGGGCCAGCCCGAACCATTCATGAAACCTCGGTCTGCGGCTTGTCCCTCCCGATGTTGCCTGCGTTCTCCTCGAAAACGCAGTTGGACAGAGTCTAACGCACCCGCTCCAGCAGCCAGCCGAGCAGGTCCTTGATGGCGATGCGCTCCTGCTCCATCGAGTCGCGCTCGCGCACGGTGACCGTATCCTTCAGGTTTTCGCCTTCCTCGCCGAGGGTTTCGAAGTCGATGGCAATGCAGTAGGGCGTGCCGACCTCGTCCTGGCGGCGGTAGCGGCGGCCGATGGCGGCGGTTTCGTCGTAGAAGACGGTCATGTGCGGCTGCAGCAGCTTCTTGACCTCCTTGGCCTTGGCGACCAACTCGGGCTTGTTCTTGAGCAGCGGCAGGACGGCGGCCTTGATGGGCGCCATCTTGGGATCGAAGCGCATGACCACGCGGCTGTCGGGCTTGCCGCCTTCCTTGGTCAGGTCCTCCTCGTCGTAGGCCTCGCAGATGAGGGCCAGCACGGTGCGGTCGCAACCGGCGGAAGGCTCGACCACGTGCGGGATGAACTTCTCCTTGGTCTCCTCGTCGAAGTATTCGAGCGGGCGGCCGGAATGCTCCTGATGCTTGCCGAGGTCATAGTCGGTGCGGTAGGCCACGCCTTCGAGCTCCTGTTGGCCAAAGGGGAAATCGTATTCGATGTCGTAGGTCTTCTTGGAGTAGTGGGCGCGCTCATCGTCGGGCACGTCGAGGATGTGCAGCTTGTCGCGCTTGAGGCCGATCTCTTCGTAGAACTTGAGGCGTTCTTCGAGCCACTCGTCGGTGAGGCGCAGGCCGTCTTCCTCGCGGCAGAAGAACTCGACTTCCATCTGTTCGAACTCGCGCGAGCGGAAGGTGAAGTTGCGCGGGTTGATCTCGTTGCGGAAGGACTTGCCGATCTGGGCGATGCCGAAGGGCAGCTTGATGCGGTTGGAGTCGAGCACGTTCTTGTATTGCACGAAGATGGACTGGGCGGTCTCCGGACGGAGGTAGGCGATGGCGTTGGGATCCTGGTCGTCGACGGAGGCGCCGATGCTGGTCTGGAACATCAGGTTGAACTCGCGCGGTTCGGTGAGTTCACAACTCTTGTCCTCGCCCTTGGGCAGTTGCGCCTTCTTCTCACACTGCGGGGTTTCCTCGATCTGGTCGGCGCGGTAGCGCTTCTTGCAGACCTTGCAGTCGACCATGGGGTCGGAAAAGCCGCCGACGTGACCCGATGCATTGAGCACGGCCTGGTGGGTGAGGATCGATCCGTCGAGGCCGAGGATGTCGTCTCGCTCCTGCACGTTCTTGCGCCACCAGTATTCCTTGAGGTTGCGCTTCAGTTCCGCGCCCAGCGGGCCGTAGTCCCAGCAGCCGTTGAGCCCACCGTAGAGTTCGGCGGACTGGAAGATGAAGCCCTTGCGTTTGCAGAGCGAAACGATCTTCTCCATGCGGGCTTGGTCGGTGACGTCTTTGTTGGCCATTTGATGAAATCGGTGATGAGGGG
>JAWVYP010000084.1:0-10556 GCA_033722655.1 Akkermansiaceae bacterium
CGGCTTGTCCTTCCCGATTTTGCCTGCGTTCCCCTTGAAAACGCAGTTGGACAGAGTGTCAACTCAGCCCTGACTGCGTTTTCAGCGTCGGCCTTGGCAAGATCGAGAATTCCTGCGCCTCGCCCACGAGAATCATGAAATGTCCAGGCTAAGTTCTTGCCTCGCGTGGCGGCTGAATTAGGCTGGCCAGATCCATGAAACCCACAAGCGACAAGGCGGAGCGCGGCGAAGCCCATGATGGGTATGATGGCCGGGGAGATAGAGAGGCGCATGAGCGGCAGCCCGGAGACTGGTTGCTCAAGCTGGGAATGATTTCCGGAGTGGTGCTGGCCTTGGTTGCCGTGTGCGCGCTCGTTTATTTCTCGGTGATCCGCAAACTCGACTTTGATCAAGCTGAGTTGGGCTCCGCAGAGTTGGAAATGCCCGTGAAGCCCGCGAACCCCCGACCAGATGAAACCAGCGGCCTCGGTGAGGCGCAGTCTTTGGATCTGGTGCGCAGGGCCCTGGCGATCCGGCTCTCGAGCGAGGCGATGAATGCCTTCCGCATGCCTTCCGATGTGGACGCGCCGACAGTGGTCGATTATCTCGAGACCCTTCCAGAGCACGATGGTTTGGTGGTGGGAATGGAATACCTGGAGCCCGTGGAGCGGGACGGGGTGTTGATCGAACGGGTCCGGATCCATTGCCGGGATGGAAGCAGCCGGCATTATCGCGATGCCCATTTGCTGATGGATGAGGATGGCGAATGGAAGGTCGACTACGAGGCCTTTGTGAACCGGGCCGTGCCCGTGATCAGGGATCAGGAAGAGGAGGAGCGCTGAATCCTGAGGCTTGAATGGAGATCCGGCGCCGTCATAGCGTCCGTGCATGCCACTCATCCTACGCGTCACGCTGCCAGTGACCCTCTCGATCCTGCTCTGCCAATGTGGCATCCCGCCACGTGGAGAATTGATGGGCGGACCCAGCGTCGAGCAGCGCCAGCAGGCCATCGCCAACGAACCCACCGGCGACTTCTACTACGGGCGGCGCTACCACATCGAGAAGACCCGTTTCTGGGGTTACCTGCGCGAGCCGCGACAGCCCTGGAGCCAGGCGCAGCTGGTGATGATGCGCGAGGATCGGATGAGGGTGCCCGACCGCCTTCCCGAGGACGGGCCCAAAGGACAGCGCCACGGCTACGACCAGAACTTCGAGTATCGCATCGAGGGATACTACACTGGCAACCGGGCCTACGACCCGAACAGCAACCAGATCCTGCCGCAATTCATGCTCACCGGCTACGAACTGGTGGATCCCGATCCCGGTTGGATCTTCACCCCGGAGGATCGCTACCACCCCAAGAGGATCACCTTGAGACCGCGTTGAGGCTCACTGGGAGTAGGAAGCCTCCACTTTCTGGGCGACATCGCGGTAGCCGTAGTCGACCTCATAGATCTGCTTGAAGCTTTCCAAGGCGGATTCGCTATCGCCCATGTCCTGGTGAAGAAGGCCCTTCTCGTAGAGGACTTCCTTCTTGGTGCCGTCCATGGCTTGGAGGTCGGCGAGTGCATCCGAGAGTTGTTTGACGGCCAGGTCATACATGTGCTTGGCCTTGAAGCAGCGGGCGAGTGTCAGCAGCACCTTGGTGCGGATGTGGGGGTTGCGCGATGCCTGCTGCAGGTGGGGAATGGCTTCGCTGTGCATGCCCGAGGCATAGAGGGCGGAACCGAGTTCGTAGCGCAGGTGGGGATCGGTGGGGTTGGCGTCGACGCGCATTTGGCATTCGGTCACCTTTTCCTTCTCGCGGTCCGCTCGGCGGGCCTTGAGGGCCTGGCGGAGTTCCTCATTGTCGGGATCCTCGTCGAGGGCGGACTGCAGTTGCTCGAGATCCTGCTCAATGGCCTTGTCGTTCATTTCCGAGGCCTTCTTGAGCAGTGCGGTGTCGCCTGAACTCAGGGAGTGGGCCCAGGAATAGAACTGGTGGGCGTTGTGCCAGTCCTCGAGCTGTTCATAGACGGAGGCCAGTTCCTTGGCGGCTTTGAGATTGTTGGGATCCTCATTGTATTTTTCGATGCAGCGGTCACGGCGGGCTTCCAGCTGATCCTTGGTCAGGCCGCTGCGCGAGGATTCCTCGAGTTCCTTGAACTGGTCCTGGTCGCGCATCAGGGAGCGCATGTCCGAGTTCTCGTCCCATTTCTGGCGCTGCATGGAGGCCCGGGCGGATGCATCCTTGGAGCCTTTGATGGCCACGCCATCGGTGGGGTGGTGCTTGATGATGTCATTGTAGACATCCACCGCCTTGTCGGGCAATTCGTTGTCCAGGTAGAAGCTGGCAAGTTTGTGCAGCAGGGGAGCATTGTCGGGAGTGGCCTTGCGCACGGTCTCCAAGGCGAATGCGGCGGTCTCCATCATTTCCAGCTTGAGGGCGGCCTCGTGGAGCAGGTCGTTGATGTCGTCATTGCCGGGATCCTTGGCCAGTTCCTTTTCGGCGAGCACCAGTGCCTGATGGGGATTCTTCTTGATGGCCGACTGGATCTTGCGGGTGCCGCCGGTGCCGAACAAACCCTTCTTCTTGGTTTCGCCGTCGAGCAGTTCGAATTCGCTCTTGCGCAGCAGCTTGCGGGCCTGGAGGAAGCCCGGAGCCTTTTCGAGCACGCCCTGGAGCAGGGAAACGGCGTAACCGTGGTTGGAGACCTGGATGGCGTTGACCGCCTTTTGCCAGAGGGGCTTGGCATCTTGGGGGAGTTCTTGTTCCGTGATTTCAGACATGATCGCAATGAGAATACTGTATGAGAGTTCCAATTTGCTCCTTCTGCCACTTCCCTTCAAGCTCAGATTGCATGGATAAACACCGGAATGATCAGGGTGCCGACCGATGGAATGCCCGTCAAATCCTGGTGGAATGCCCTGATTTTTCCTTTGATGCCCTGCACTGGTGGACTTAGCCTGCAGCCCAGCGGCGCTTCCTTCTGCCGCAAACCGATCCCAAACATCCCGCATGCCTCCACGCCCCAATCGCAGACGCCGCTCCGGCAATCGCAACAATCGCCGCGGCAAGAAGCCGAAACAGAACCAGGACGACGAGGAAAAAGCCGTCGAGGTGGAGGGCGAGATTTCCGCCGTTCTGGCGGGCACCATGTTCCGGGTCAAGCTGGAGAGCGGCCACGAAGTGCTGGCCCACATCTCGGGCAAGATGCGCAAGCGTTTCATCCGCCTGGTCATTGGCGACCGGGTGAAAATGGAGATGTCGCCCTATGACCTGACCAAGGCGCGCATCGTCTACCGTTTGGGCTGAAGGCCCGTTTGGAGTGGCGCTCTCCTTAGAGCGCCATGAAAACCCAGTGCCGCATTCCTGCGGCATTGAAATGCATGACGAGAGGTATGGCGAACCATACAAACGGAGGCAGGAATGCCTCCTGAGGCTGTTATGGCGCTCTAAGGAGAGCGCCACTCCTGGCCTCACTCTTGGTAGGCGCTGAGGTCGACGTCGGCCTCAGCCATCTCCTTGGTCTGTTTGCGGCGCTCGATGACAATGTCGCCGAGGAGCTGGTTCTGGACGACCAGGAACTGGTGCAGTTTCATCAGCTCAAGCAGGGCGAGGAAGGTGGTGATGACTTCCGATTTCGTGCTGGCGTCCTCGAAGAGGGCTTCGAAAGCGAGCGATTCGCCCGGCGCGATGCGCTTCATCAGCATGTCGATCTGCTCGGAGACGGTGTAGCGGTCATCAATGATGTCCGACAGGCTTTCGGGTTCCTCGAAACGCTTGAGAACGTTCTGGAAGGCGCGGATGAGGTCAAAGATGGAAGCTTCTGCCAGCTCGGTGGGCTCGTCGCTGGGCTGGTCGGCGGCGTCGGGCTGGTGGGCGAAGCTGCCCTCCTGCTCGATTTCCTTCTGTGAGAGGAAGCCGGCGGCATCCTTGAACTTCTTGTATTCGATGAGCTGGCGGATGAGCTCCCAGCGCGGATCGTCCTCCTCGGCGTCTTCCTCGGGAGGCTGCTCGGACTTGGGCAGCAGGGTGCGGCTCTTGAGATACATCAGGTTGGCGGCCATCACGATGAACTCGGAGGCAATGTCGATGTTGAGCAGCTTGAAGGTGTTGATGTAGTCCAGGTACTGGTGGGTGATCCGCTCGATGGAAATGGCCTGGATGTCGACCTCATCCTTCTTGATGAGGTAGAGCAGCAAGTCCAGTGGGCCTTCGAAGATCTCGAGGCGGACTTTGTAATCGTTGGATTCCACAGGCAGGCTTGGTAAGGGATGGTCGCTGGCTAGGCTAGGTTAAATTGCACTGAAGGGGGGAGCCGGGCCAGGAATCAGGCGCGACTGGTCAGGCCCAGACTGTGGAAGATCTCGCGCGTGGCGAGGCTCTTGTTGAGCGTGTAGAAGTGGATGCCGTCCACCCCCTCGTCCAGCAGGCTGGCACATTGTTCGGCGGCGTAGTGGATGCCCACCCGGCTGACCGCATCCCCGTCGTCTCCGGCGCGCTTGAGACTGCGCAGGAGCCTGGCGGGATAGCGGGCACCGGCGGCCAACTCGGCCATGCGCACCATGCCCGAGAGCGAGGTCACCGGCATGATGCCGGCGAGGATGGGTACCTGGATTCCGGCGAGGGCGCAGCGGTCGCGGAAATCGAGGAAGTCGTGGTTGTCGAAGAAGAGCTGGGTGCAGATGTAGTCCGCACCGGCATCGACCTTGGCCTTGAGGTGCTCCATTTCGACCATGCGGTTGGGCATGCCCGGATGCCCCTCGGGAAAACCGGCCACGCCGATGCCGAAGCCACGGGGGTCGGGATGGGCTCCGGATTCGTTGAATTCACGGATGAAGCGCACCAGATCCGAGGCGAACTGGAATTCGCCCGAGCTCCAGTCGTAGTTCGGCTGGTCCTTGGGTGCGTCTCCCCGCAAGGCGAGGATGTTGGAAACACCCGCGGCGGCGTAGCGCTCGAGGATGGAATGGATTTCAGCCCGGCTGTGGCCGACACAGGTCAGGTGGGGGACCGGTGGGATTTCGGTGGACTCCTTGATGCGCAAGACCAGATTGTGGGTCATCTCGCGGGTGCTGCCACCCGCACCGTAGGTAACCGACACAAAGGACGGTCCGAGGGGCTCCAGCTCGCGAATGGTCTGATACAGCCTTTCCCAGGCGTTATCCTGACGCGGCGGGAAGAACTCGAAGGACATCGAGGGGCCGGATTGCTTGAGAATGTCGCGGATGTGCATGGGTGGTGGAAGATCGTGAGGCGGGCAGCTCAGGAGCAGTTGGGTTGGATCCGCGCGAAACTTTTGAGTCGCGGTGGGGTTTTATCCCTCGTCTGTCCGCTGGAATCGGGCTAAGTATTCTTCAATCCCCAATGAAAACAATCCCTGTTTGCCCCATTTTTGGCTGTTTGCTGGCTCTTTGCAGCCCGCTTTCCGGCCAACAGCGCGAGGGCGGGGCTGAGGCCTATGAGCGCAAGGCTGGCGAACGGTGGAAGAAAGTGGATTTGGACGGCGATGGATCGCTCTCTCGCGACGAATTCGCCCGCATGGAACGCCTGGCCAAAGTGCCGGAGGAAAAGCGCCAGGCCCTGTTTGAGCGGCTCGATAAGAACGGCGATGGCCGGATTGAGCGCTCGGAAATGCTTCGGAGACAGGGAGATGGGCGTCCGCATCCCCTGATACCGAGAATCGGCGAGCTCGACCAGGATGGGGACGGAGCCGTGAGCTTTCAGGAATTCCAGGCCGGCAAGATGGTCCAGCGCCTCGAACCCGAGCGCCAGCAGCGTCTCTTTGCCCGCCTCGACTCGAATCAGGACGGCAGGATCACACCCGAGGACAAGCCCAGACGACGGGCGGGGCCGGGAGGTGGACCTAAGTTGGGTCCAAATGATGGTCCCGGGGCGGACGGCCCGCGCAAGCCGAGTGCTGGCGGCCTGATCCAACATCTCGACAAGGACGGCGATGGCGCGGTCTCGCTGGAAGAATTTTCTGCCAACCCCCGCATGCAGGACAAGGATGCCGAGACCATTCGCAAACGCTATGAGGCCCTGGATCGCAATGGCGATGGCAAGGTGGATCGCAGCGACTTTCGCCGGCCCCAGCGGGACGTGGAGTAAGCCGAGATCGAGCCACCTAGAAAGCTCCGCTCGCACCGGGACATGCAATTCTTTTGCGCAGCAAAAGTTGCATGTCCCAGCTCAGGCCAAGCAAGGCATAGGAGTGGCAAGGCCCAATGCCGCATTCCTGCGGCATTGAGATGCATGGTGCAAGGCTGGGAGACGGAGGCAGGAATGCCTCCTAAGGCTGCTATGGCGCTCTATGGAGAGCGCCACTCCAACAAGCCCAGCACAAGACTGCCTGATCGCAGGATGCTTGTGTCCTAACGACGCTCGCTGAATCTTTAACCCCTCAAGGCTGGGAAGCCATGGACTCGGCGCGGGCCGTGGTCTCGAGGACTTCTTCGCGGATGCTTCTGCCGCGCTTCTTGCTCCACCACAGGACGATGGGCGAGGCGACGAAGATCGAGGAGAAGGTGCCGATGACGATGCCGACCAGAATCACCAAACCGAAGTCGCGGAGGGCGGCACCCCCGAAGATGGTGAGGATGGCCACCGTGAAAATGGTGGTTCCCGAGGTGATCAAGGTCCGAGAGAGGGTCTGGTTGATGGCCTCGTTCATGATCTTGAGGATGGAGCCACTGCGGATCAGCAGGGTCTCTCGAATTCGGTCAAAGACGATGATGGTATCGTTGATCGAGTAGCCGGCGATGGTCAGGACGGCACCCACGTGGATCAGTGAAAGTTCGCTGCCGAGGATGACCACGATGCCGATGGCGATGACGATGTCGTGCAGCATGGCGACGAAGCCGCCGAGGGCGAAGGAGAACTCGAAGCGGGCCGTCATGTAGAGCGTGATGGCGACCAGGCCACAGGCGACGGCGATCAGCGCCTGGGTGAGAAAGCGGCCGCCAATGACCGCGGAGACTTCCTCGGTCGAGGCGTCGACGGCATGGGCGGTGCGGACCTGCTTCTCGTTGAGAGCCTCGAAAGATTCGGTCAGGGCATCCCGGATCCGTTCGGCATCCTTGAAATCACAGCTCACCAAGAGCGCCTTGGTTTCCTTCTTTTCCTCAAGCTCGATGCTGCCGATCCTGGCCTCGGCCTGCTGCTGGAGTTCCAGTCCAGCCAGGGTTGAATCGACCTCGGAGGTTTCGATTTCCACTTCCTCCCCAAGCGGGAACTTCAGTGTGGTCTGTCCGAGAACATCGAAGGTGGAGCGGAGCTTTTCATTGATCTCCTTGGCATCGCTGGTGTCGCAGCGCACGATGAGCTGGAGGCCGGAAGCAGGATTGGATTCCTTCTGTGCATAGGCTTGTCTGGTGAGGGTGAGTTCGCCAAGCGCAGCATCGATTTCATCGATGGGAATTTCCCCGGTGTCCTGTCCGAGTTGGTAGGTCAGGGTGGTGCCGCCGGTGAAGTCGATGCCCAGCATGCGGTCCTTCTTGGCCACCATGCCAGCCACGGAAATGAGGATCAGGCCGATGCCGACCACGGCGTAGGCCTTGCGCTTGCCCATGAAGTCGAAGTTGGTGGAGCGGATCAGGTTCATGAAGCTGAGCTTTCTGATCAGCTTGGCGTCCAGTGCCCAGCGGTAGAAGGTACGGGTGCCGAGGATGGCGGCAAACATCGAGGCGCAGATGCCGATGATCAGGGTGGTGGCGAAGCTCTTGATCGCACCGCTGCCCAGCATGTAGAGGATGAAGGCGGTGATCAGGGTGGTGATGTTGGAGTCGAAGATGGCGCTGAAGGCCTTGTCATAGGCGGCATTGATGGCGTTGCGGGCGTCCTTGCCTGCATCGAACTCCTCGCGCATCCGCTCATAGATGAGGACGTTCGCATCCACCGCCATGCCCACGATCAGGATCATGCCGGCGATGCCGGGCAGCGAGAAGGTAAAGCCGAACATTGCCATGAAGCCGAAGAGCAGGACGCCGCAGAGGGTCAGCGAAATGGCGGCCACGATTCCCGAGAAGCGGTAGTAAACCAGCATGAAGAGGTAGGTCAGGGCGAGTGCGAGGCCACCGGCCATGAGGCCCTGGCTGACCACAGCCTCCCCGAGGGTAGGGGAGATGATGCGCATCTCACCGGGGACGAGCGGGTTTTGCAGGGGGTTGAGCAGCTGCTTGGAGAGGCGCTCGACCTCAGCCCGGTCGTCGAGGCCTTCGATGACGAAGTTCTTGTACAATTGGGCCTGGACCGTGGCCACATTGACGACCTCGCCATCGAGGACGACGGCCATGCGGTCTTGGCCGATATTCATGTCGGAGGTCAGGGCCAGCATCTTCTCCGCACCATCGCCGTCGAGGGTGATGGCAACGGCATCGCTTTGCTGGGGAGAAGGCTGGGCATCGGCGATGTCCTCGCCATCGAGGGCGGCGCGGCGGTAGAGCAGCACGGCTTGCTCGAGATTGTTGCCATCCTCATCGGTGTATTCGTAGGTGTAGGCACGTTGGCCGACGACGAATTCCTCGCCGTCGAGCACGGCCTGGGCCAGGGTCTTTGTGCCATTCTGGACCGGCTCGTTGCTGCGCTCGCTGACCCGATGGATGGTCAGCTTGGCGACCTTCATCAGGGTCTGTCTGATGTTCTCTGCGGCTTCGGGCTCCACGCCCGGAATCTGCAACATGATGCCATCCTGACCCTGCTGGAACATGATGGCCTCACGGTAGCCGATTTCGAGGAGGCGCTTCTCGATGACCGCCATGGCCTGTTCGACCTGGCTGGTGGTGATTGGCCGTTGCTTGCCATTCGGTCCTTCCTGTGGCTGGACCTGCAAGGAGAAGGAAGCACCGCCGACAATGTCGATGCCGCCCTTGAGTTTCTCGGTGGGAGGTACGGTGGCCGCCAGGCAAAGGGCGGTGAGGCCGATGATGAGCGCGGTGCCGAGGTTGCGCTTGTATTTTTCGATCTCCGTCGCGAAGTACCAGAAGAAGAGAATGAGCAGTCCCAGGCCGATGAGGAAGATCATCAGGGGGTCTTCAAAGAGGTAGCTGGTGACTGCGTCGTAGATGGTGGATAACGAAGCGAGGAACATGATGGGTTAGGGGTCCTGGGTAAGGGGAGAAAGTCGGCTGTATGGGTCTGAGCTTGGGCTGGGCCTTGCCCGCAGGGTCGGCGCCGCGGAGCGCTCAGTCCTTTTTGGTCACCTGGGTGATGGCCATCTTGTCGAACTCGATCATGGTGCCCTCGGCAACCTTGATGGAGACGGTCTTGTCCTTGATGTTGTGGACGATGCCGTGGATGCCGGCGGTGGTGACGACCTTGTCGCCGTTCTGCAGGGCATTGATGCGCTCCATCTGCTCCTTGCGCTGCTTCTGCTGCGGGCGGATCATCAGGAAGTAGATCATCACGAACATCACGGCGATGGGGATGATCATGCTGCCGAGCGGATTGGGCTGGGCTTGCTGGGCGAAGATGAAGAAGGTCGAAAGGGAGATCATGAAGAGGTCTTGGTTTGGTGGCGTTGGTAGCGTCGGATGAAGGATTCCTTGTATTCCGGGAATGTGCCCTCGGCGATGGCTGTTCTGGCCCCGGCGACGAGGCGCAAGTAGAAATGCAGATTGTGGAAGGAAAGCAACCGCAAAGAGAGCATTTCGCCCGCTTTGAAGAGGTGTCGGAGGTAGGCGCGGGAGAATCCGGCGACATGCGGGTGGCAGCTCTCGCAAAGCGGTGCCGGATCCCGCGCATGTTCGGCATTCTTGACCTGCAGGGGGCCATCAAGGGTGAAGGCCACCCCATGGCGGGCGACACGAGTCGGCATCACGCAGTCAAACAGGTCCACGCCACGGCCGATCATCTCGAGAATCTGGGGCGGAGTGCCCAATCCCATGGCGTAGCGAGGTTTGTCGGCGGGCAGGAAGGGGACCGCATGATCGATGGCCCGGAACATCTCCTCCTCGGGCTCGCCGACCGAGACCCCGCCGATGGCGTAGCCGTCGAAATCGAGCTCCACCAGCTCGCGGGCGGATTGCTCGCGCAAATCGGCGTAGATGGAGCCCTGGACGATGCCGAAGTGCTGCTGGCGGCCCTCACCGGAACGCGGCTGGCGCTCCACAATCCAGTCCTTGCAGCGTTTGGCCCAGCGGCTGGTCAGGCCCAGGGAATCCGCCGCATACTGTTTTTCGCAGGGATAGGGCGGGCATTCGTCGAAGAGCATGGCGATGTCCGAGCCCAGACTGGCCTGGATTTCCATGCTCAGTTCGGGGGTGAGCAGCATCTTGTTGCCGTCGAGGTGGTTCTGAAACTGCACGCCCTCCTCGGTGATCTTGCGCATCTTGGCCAGCGACCAGACCTGGAAACCGCCGGAGTCGGTGAGCATGGGCTTGCGCCAGGTGGTGAATTCGTGGAGGCCGCCGAGATCGCGGATCAGCTCGTGGCCGGGGCGCAGCCAGAGGTGGTAGGTGTTGCCGAGAATGATCTGGGCGCCGAGTTCCTCGAGTTCGTCGGGATGCAGGGTCTTGACCGAGCCCTGGGTGCCCCCCGGCATGAACATGGGTGTTTCGACCACGCCGTGGGCCAGCTCAAGGCGTCCGCTGCGGGC
>JAWVYP010000085.1:0-10527 GCA_033722655.1 Akkermansiaceae bacterium
CACTCTGTCCAACTGCGTTTTCGAGGAGAACGCAAGCAACATCGGGAAGGACAAGCCGCAGACCGAGGTTTCATGAAATTTCCGGGCTAGCGCGACAGCGCCATCTGATAATCGCCCCAGCGATTGAAAAAAGACTTTGGACCTTCGACCTTCGACCTTGGACCTTCGACCTTGGACCTTGGACAGGCCGCGGAAGCGGCCGAACCCTAGCGCCTGGCGTGGCGCTCGGCCATTTCCCAGGCCTCCTCGGGCACCAGCTGCTTCCACTCGTCCAATCCCTCGACAATCATGCGGTTGACGTCGCGGCCGGTGGAAGTGAGCAGAGCCTCGTCTTGGCATTCGACGCCATGGATGCGGCCGTTTTCCATGAAGTGGCTGTAGAGGTGCTTGCTGTTCTCGGGAGCGACAAAGGTTTCGGCGGTGACCAGTTCGCCGGACTTGCGGTTCTTCCAGGGAAAGACCCACAGCGTCAGGCCTTCCTTGAAGAGCCGACCGAAGGACTCGAGCAGGCCACCCTGCAAGTGCTTCGACCACTTCTTTTTGAAGAGTTCGTTGAGCAGGCCGATGCTCAGGATGATGCCCTTGGAGCTGGTGGTGCAACGGTGCAGGAAGGCCGCGATGCGGTGGAACTCGGCGCAACGCGACACCAGCACGGTCTTGCCCAGCTTCTGCAGGGCGTCGGCGCGGTTGAGAAAATCGGTGACGCCCATGCCCTCCTCGCCACGCAGCAGGTTGGCCATGGTGATCTCGCAGAGCTCAACCACCTTGTCACGTTCGTCGGGCTTGAGCTGCTCGGCAAATCCCTCGCGGCTCTGTTCGATCATGCTCATGTGCAGGTTGAGCACCGGATCAAAACTGCCGCGCAAAAGCAGCACGGGGCGCTTGTAGAGTGCCTCGGCCGGCTGGACCACCTCGCCGTTGGGCAGGAACATCGTCGCGTCCGTCAGCCCGCTCTTGACCAGTTGCAGCGCGCAGAGGCGGTTGTCGAACTTGTCGTAGTTCTGGCCCGAGAAGCGCAGCATGTCGATTTCGACCCGCTCGCTGGAAAGGCCGTCCAGCAGCGACTCGATGAAACTCTTGAGATTGGCGCGATTGAAGAAGGCCGAGTGGATGAGGTTGAGACCGATCAGGCCCAGGGCCTCCATCTGGTCGATGCTCTCGCGGTCGAGCAGGCGCAGGTGCATCACAATGTCGGTGGGTTCCGCGCCGGGGGCGGTCTGGAAGCGCAGCCCGACCCAGCCGTGGCATTCGCCGTCATCGTTGTAGCCGCGGGCACGCACCGTGTTGCAGAAGCTGAAGAAAGTCGTCTCCTTTCCGCGCTTCTCGGCGAGCCGCTCAAGCTGAATGGCGTATTCGTGATTGAGCATGGCCTCCAGCCGCTCGCAGGACACGTAGCGCGAGGAATGGCCGTAGAGCGCGTCGCTCATCACCATGTCGTAGGCCGAGATCGACTTTGCCACCAAGCCGGCGGTGCCCGAGGCACGGAAGAACCAGTTGGCGGTTTCCTGGCCCGCCCCGATCTCGGCGAAGGTGCCGTAGATGCCGGGGTCCAGATTGAGTTCGAGTGCCTTGTCTAGGGAGGTGATGGCCATGGTGGAAATTGATCAGATGGAATCCGCCGGAGATTGTTCATTGGCCACCAGAGGCGGCAGCCGATCGCCCTTCTTGGGAATGCGCAACAGGCGATGGCAGCTCGGACAGACCGTGCCTTCGCCCTCGTGATCCAGCGGAATGCGAAAGACCAGCCGGCAGTCTGGACAGACAAAGCCTCCCCAGCGGCGTTTGGAGCTTGTGGGAGCTGCGTCACTCACGAGACATAGCCTGCCCCCAGTCCAACAGCTCTGCAAGCGAAGATGGAGCATGGAGCATGGAGCATGGAGCATGGAGCTTGGAGCTTGGAGCTTGGAGAGTTGCGAAATTCGGGTTCTCCATGCTCCCCCGCTCCACGCTCTTTGCTACTCTGGCTTGAACTTTGCGCCCGCCGCACTCACAACAAGCCCATGAGCGAAGTCTTCGATCAGGTCATCCCGCGCAAGGGCACCGGCAACATCAAATACGACCGCCGCCCGGAACTCGACCCCTTCTGGGTCGCCGACATGGATTTCCCCTCTCCCGACTGCATTCTCAATGCCCTGCACCAACGGGTGGACCACGGCATCTTCGGCTATGCCCAGGCCCACAAGTCGCTCATCGAGACTGTGCTCTCCTACCTCTCCTGCCGCCACGGCCACGAAGCCAGCGCCAACCACCTCGTCCATCTCGGTGGCCTGGTCCCCGCCCTCTCCATCTGTGGTCGCGCCTTCTGCAAACCCGGCGAGGCCATCATGACCTGCACTCCCGTCTACCCGCCCTTCATCGGCGTCCATCACGACGCCAAGGCCAAGCTCATCACCGTGGACCATGTGCACGTAGACGGAGTGTGGTGCTTCGACTGGGACGGCATGGAAAAGGCTGTCACTCCCGAGACCAAGGTCTTCTTGCTCTGCAACCCGCAAAACCCCCTGGGTCGGGTCTTCCCCGAGGCCGACATCCTCAAGCTCGCCGAGTTCTGTGAACGTCACGACATCGTGCTGGTTTCCGACGAGATCCACTGCGACCTCATCCTTGATGCGCAAGCCGAGCATTTCAGCGCCCTCAAGCTTCCCGAGCAGTTCGCCAACCGCACCATCACCCTGCTTTCCCCCAGCAAGACCTGGAACATCGCCGGCCTCGGCTATGCCTACGCCGTCATCTCAGACGAATCCCTGCGCCGCCGCTTTTCGGCGGCCCGCGGCCACACCCTGGCCGAGATCAACGCCCTCTCCTACTATGCCGCCGAAGCCGCCTACAAACACGGTGAGCCCTGGCGCCTGGAGCTCATCGACTACCTCATCGAGAACCGCAACATCCTGGTCCAGTTCATCAACGAGGAATGTCCCGGCCTCAAGGCCCAGGCCAATGAAGCCACCTACCTCAGCTGGATTGATGCCAATGAACTCGGCCACGAAGATCCCGCAGACTTCTTTGAGAAGAAGGCCGGCCTCTTCCTCTCCGAGGGTCGCTTCTTCGGCTGGCCCGGCTTCTTGCGCTTCAATTTTGCCTGTCCCAGAAGCCGGATGATGGAGGGGCTGGAGAAGATCAAGGAGGCGCTACGCGCCGGTTCTTAGTTCCTGGTTCCTGGTTCTTGGTTCCTGGTTCTTGGTGCTTCGTTTTTAAACCACGAAAGACACGAAATTTCACGAACATGCCCCGCAGGGGCATTGGAATTTGGCCGGTGGCCGTGCGATCGATCCGCAGCAAATACTGGCAGCGACGCCTTGTGCGGCGCGTTTCTATTTTTGCAGGGATTGTTTCACATCGGCAATGCTAACACCACTATCATTGGATCCAGTATATTGGACCGCTTCCGCATCGATGTCGTCAGCTGCGTTTGCTATATTCGAGGCGGTGTCATGGACAATCAGCCTTTCAACCCTAAGGCCTTTGAGCCCACTCCAAGACGCCACCTGAGAATCCACGATGGCCAACTCCTCAAGTTTTTTATTGCTGCTGTTTGTCGCATTGCCGTCTGAAATTTTCACACCTTTGAGCTTGATGCTGTAGACCCTGCCGATTGTCTGACTGTCTAACAATGGGCTCAAATCAACACAAACATAGCCTTCCACGTTATCCTTTTTGATGATCTCGACCCTATTAATAACTCTTGTGCCAGCGAAGGCCTCGATACTAAGTGAGACCTTTTCCAGATCATCTTCACTAACACATTTAGTCAAAATCTTATCCAGGCTGGATTGAGGAATAGGCTTAAGATACTGGTCTCCAAAAGAGCTGGAAATCATCAGCATCATGAAAGCGATTATAAATTTCATGGGAAAATCTAGGCTGGAGCCGCTGGTCGGATTTGAATCGACGACCTGCTCATTACAAAAGGGATCTTAAATGCGTAACTCACTGGCAATCAATGACCACTTTCTATGCATTTGGAGTATTACACGCATTACAAACGATTTTAAGGTGAATAAAGTGAGCAAAAATTACGACCTGCTCACTGAAAATGAGCTGCTCGATGGTCATCCACTAGAATATTGTTGAAACATCCGTAATGGATGTGTAAACAGTATTTCATGAATGAGGACGACCTCACCAAAGCACTCCATCTCCTCGGCGAATTCCTCGCCGATGACACCTCCGCACCTGTCTGGCTGGTCGTCGGCGGCGGCAGCGCCTTGTTGGCGCAACGTCTGAGCACCCGCCCCACCAAGGACGTCGATGTGATGGCCCTGCGCGAGTGGGATGGCAATGTCATCAGCGCCTACCCCCTGCCTGAGCCCGTGAAACAAGCCGCCACCAAAGTCGCCACGGAACTACGGCTCGATGCGGATTGGCTCAACGGCGCCGCGTCACTTCACGGCTTCGACCTCTCCCTGCTGCCTTCCAGCTTCTGGCAAGATCTGGACACACGGGAATACAGCCAAAACCTCAAGGTCAGCTTCGTCGGCAGACCCGGACTCATTCTGCTCAAACTCAGTGCCGCCCTCGACCGCGACCAGCGCCGCGACGTCGAGGATCTTCTCAAGCTCAAACCCACCGCCAACGAAACCGAGGAATCTCTCCGTTGGATCCTCCAAAACCTTCTCGGCGCCACCACCCATCCCAAACTTCACCCCCTGCTCCAGGAACTCGGCCATGACGACCTCATTTCAGCATTCTCTTAGCCAGCTCAACCAACGCATGGTCGATCTGCTGTGGCACCAATGGTCCTCCATTGGTGTCGCCGGCTACGTGCGCCCCGATGACCAACGCATCATCGACCCCGAGGCCCTGATTTTGGCCACCACCCGCTACGGTCGTTACGACTCCCGCCTGATGGATGAGTCGATGGACTGGTTGATGAAATTTGGCAACCGCATCAGTGTGCAACGCCTACAGGGTCTTCACAAAAACTGGCCGGGGGTCGCCAACGTCCGCGTGCTGGCCGCCATCGCCGAGCTGCTCAGCGGCAACGTGGCACATCGCAAGTGGCGCACATTGGTGGAGGAACCCGCCCCATCATCGAAGCCGGAACCCTTCTTCACCAGTGTCGAGGGCAAGCCAGCCACTACGCCTAAGAAAACAGATCCGATCTTTGCCAAGCACGGCCTGCTTCGCGGAGCCTTCGAATTCCGCGACATGAGCCAATCTTCGGATTACGAGCGCCCCCAGAACCTGATCTTCACCTTGCGTGCCCTGCTCGGTGTGAACGCCCGTGCGGAAATCATGGGCTGGTTGCTGACCCACGAATCGGGCCACCCCGCCGCCATCGCGCGCTCCACCGGCTACTTCTCCAAATCCATACAACAGATCCTCAACGAGATGACGGAGTCCGGCCAGGTTTCCTCCATGCGCATCGGCCGTGAGAAACACTTCTCCATCCCTCACCGCCAAAGGTGGCAGGCACTGCTCTGCCCTGCCGCTGACAACACGGACTCATTGCCCGAGTGGATCGACTGGATGCCGCTATTCTCCGTCGTCGCCCGCTTCGCCGAAACCATCGGCAAGCCCGGCTTCGATGAAGCCTCCGAGCACTTCCAAGCCGCCAATCTACGCGATGCCCTCTACGACTGCGCCCCGGCGCTGGCTCAGGCGGGACGCGTCCACTCCATAGAAGCAAAACCCGGCTTACGTGGAAGGTCTTTGGTCGACGCCTTCATGACCGACCTAGAAAAGATATTGGATTAACTCTCACTCAATGGAGCCGCTGGTCGGATTTGAACCGACGACCTGCTCATTACGAATGAGCTGCTCTACCCCTGAGCTACAGCGGCGTCTCGTTTGGGCGGGCAGCTTGTAGCAGAGTGATCTGGGGAGGCAATCCTATTTGAGTGGTGCAAATGCCTGGAGATGCGCCGGATTCGGGACCGACGAGGCCAGGGCCACTCAGCGTCCCTTCTTCCAGCCTTTTTCCTCCATGATCTTGTCGAGCTCCTTGAGGGCGGGCAGGGGCTTGGGCACCAACTCATGATCACTCAAGTACTTGACCGCGCGGTACGTGCCGATCACGTCCGCCTTTTCGGAGTGAATCTTGCCGCCCGCTGCCTTGAGCTCAGCCACGTAGGCATCGGCCATTTTCGAGGCCTCGTCATAGACGGACTCATCATGCTTGTAGACGAGAGACTCCATGAGCTTGAAGAGTTTCTCTATGCCCTCGAGGCTTGCAGCCTGTTCGAGCATCATCTGGGCATTCTCGGCGCGCTTGGCGGCAGTGGCTTCCTTGGACAGACGACCATCGGTGCCGCCTTCGCTCGGACGCTTGCGCAGTTCGCGCACCCAGACATTGCGAAAACGCACCGGGCTGCCGTGGTCCTGGAACATCAACGGCCCCTTGTCGGGAATGTTGCCCGCCTTGGGACTGGTACGCTTTTGGTAGCCGCCACCTCCATCGAGAGCAGTCGCGTCCTGAATGACCACGCCATTGCAGAGCACGGTCATGTAGCCCTCGTCGATCACCTTGCCGTCTTTGTAGATGGGTCGGCGGTAGATGATGTCGTAGCTCTGGAACTCTCCCGGCTCCTTGAGTGCATTCACCATGGGCGGCATGATGCCGTAAATCGCTCCGGCCGTGCCGTCGGGGTAGGTTTGGTTCTCGTAGTTGTCCAAGACCTGAACCTCGGGCTTGCCGGAAAGAAAGACCCCGCTGTTGCCCCGGCCCTGACCCGAGCCCTTCACCTCACTCGGTGCGGCCCACTCGACGTGAAGCTGGATGTCTCCGAACTCCTGGACGGTGCGGATGTAACCAGCTCCCTTCATCGATTGCATGGCACCGTCCTTGATGATCCAGTCGGCACGGCGCTTGTCCTTCACGTGCTTCCAGTTCTTCTCAAAAGACTCCTTTGTGCCATCGAAGAGTACAATGGCATCGGATGGCGGCGCGCCCGGCTTGGCCGGCGCTTGGACGACGGGAGGCTGGGGACGGTTGTGATCGTGCTGGGCCCAGGGGTGGGTCTCGTCCGGCGGATCACCAAAGAAGAATTGTGGTGCGGCAAGGGCCGGCAGGGTGAGAGCGGCGAAGGAAATGAGGAATATGGACTTCATTGCTTTGAATTGGGTTTACGGTTATGGGTCAGCTTTTTCTGTCAAACCAGATCCATGGCTTTGCGGGCACTGCCGTAGGCCGCAGCGGCATCGCCACCGATGGCCCATTCAATGACCGTGGTCGGATCGTGAGGAGGCAGTGGGCTGTTCTGGTAGGGCTTCATCGCGCGCTCGGCAAAGCCCTTGCGGACCTCGCCGATGAACCAGTCCTTGAAGCCGGTCTCGGAAAGGCCACCACCGATGGCGATCAGACCGGGATCGAGAATGCTGGCGAGGTCGGCGAGACCGTGGCCCAGCACATTGGCCTGGAGGGCAAAGATCTCGAGCGCGAGCTTGTCGCCATCCTCGGCGTAGTCGCGCACCTTGAAGGCTTTCTCCTCGATGGGAGCGTCGAGTTGGTTGAGGGGATGATCTGCATACTCGGGCTTTTCGAGCGCCTTGGCGAGTTGACGGCGAAGGGCGACCAGCGAGACCCAGGCCTCCATGCAGGCCTTGCGGCCGCGGCCGTCGATCGGCCACTCGCCATCTTCATCCGTGCGCGGCACCGAAAGGTCACCGGCTTCCATGGCAAGGCCGTTGGTGCCCTCGAAGAGATGGCCGCCGGGCATTACCATGCCGCCACCGAGGCCCGTGCCGGGCGCCACATAGAGCAGGCCACCGTGGTGATCCGGACGAAACATCCATTCGCCGTATGCCGCGGCGTTGCAGTCGTTGGTCATGAATACCGGCTTGCCGATGAGCTTGGAGAACTTGCCGCGGATGTCGGTGCCGACCCAGTCCTCACCGAGATTGGCCTTGCCCCAGACCACGCCGTTGGAGCTGGGCGCAGGCACATCGACTCCCACCGCCTGGATGTCGTTGACGGTGACGTCGACTGCATGGACGAGTTGATCCATCGCGCCAGTCATCTGCTTGAAGGTGGCTTCGTAACCATTCTTCACGTGACTTTTGACTTCGACGATGTCGCCGACCTGCTTTCCTTCTCCGTTCACCAACATGCATTTGATGGTGCTTCCTCCAATGTCGAGACCGGCAAAATATTGACTCATAGATATTTAGTTTGGGTGCGGGTTGCGCTGGATGGCTACCAGTTGAACAAGCAGCGAGCAAGCAAGGCTTCGAGAGCCGACTCAGGCGGCGAGGCGCGAAACGACAAAAAAACCTACAAAACAAGCCTGAAAATACTTTATTTTTCTTAAGCATCCGCCTTGACAGTCGGCCCTAGGTATTGAGAAATCCCGCCCATGGCTAAGAAACCAACCGCAATCAAGGAGCGCTACTCCAAAACCCAGATCCTCAACCAAATCGCTGAAGACACCGAACTCAGCCGCAAGGAAGTGACCGCCGTCCTCGACAGCCTTTCAGGCATCATCGAAGGCCACATTTCCAAAAAAGGCTGCGGCGAGTTCGTTCTCCCCGGTTTGCTGAAGATCGTCACCGTGAACAAGCCTGCCGTGAAGGCACGCAAGGGCATCAACCCCTTCACCGGTGAAGAGCAAATGTTCAAGGCCAAGCCTGCCAGCACCGCTGTGAAGGTTCGCCCGCTCAAGAAGCTCAAGGACATGGCCTCCTGATTCTTTATTGAATCAACCACAATCCAGGCCTTCCCGGATCTCCGGGAAGGCCTTTTTGTTTCAAGCGCCTGAAAGCCAAGCGGATGCACACTTGACCCCCGGCCCCATCACCCCTAAGCCCCCGCCCTCAAGTCGCTTGTCCCGGCGTAGCTCGCAGAGCCATGCCGCTCCCCGCACTCAGAACACCTGTCCTCGCATGCCCCTCATGTTCAATCTCTTCACCCGCAAGCAAGGAACCTACAAGGACGACGCCCTCTCCGGCCTGACCGTGGCCCTAGCCCTGGTTCCGGAGGCCATCGCCTTCTCCTTTCTTGCCGGCGTCAATCCGATGATCGGACTTTGGTCGGCGGTCTTCGTCGGCCTCATCACCGCCAGCATGGGCGGCCGCCCTGGCATGATTTCTGGTGCCACTGGCGCGATCGCCATCGTGGCTGCGGGAGCCGTGGAGATGGGCAACGAGGTGGGCGGCACGGAAATGGGCCTGAAGTATCTCTTTGCCACCTTAATGCTGGCGGGTGCCATCCAGCTGCTCGCCGGGGCACTCCGCCTTGGGCGTTTCATCCGCTTGGTCCCTCATCCGGTCATGATCGGCTTCGTCAACGGTCTGGCAATTGTCATCGGCCTCGGACAGCTCGGCTTCTTCAAGAAGTTCAGTGGTGTAATTACCGATGACGGCACCCGCGTGATGGAATGGCTGGAAGGATCCCAACTGGGCCTGATGATCGGGCTGGTCATCGCCACCATGGCCATCATGCACTTCTTGCCCAAACTGACCAAAGCCGTGCCCTCGGCCCTCGCCGCGATCGTGCTCATCGGCACCTTGGCCTATTTCGGGGTCTTTGAAGCCCGTACTATTGCCGACGTGCTCAAGGATGGTGGCGGTGATGGCTCGCTTGAAAAAGGCTTCCCGCCAATTGCCAATCTCTCCGGACTTCCGATGGACTGGGCCTTCTTCAAGTCCATCTTTCCGATTGCCCTGACCATTGCCATGGTAGGCCTGATCGAATCGCTGATGACCCTGCAGCTGATTGACGAACTCACCGAGACCCGCGGTCAGGGCAACCGCGAATGCTTTGCCCAGGGCGGCGCCAACATCCTTTCCGGCTTGTTCAGCGGCATGGGCGGTTGCGCGATGATCGGCCAATCCCTGATCAACATCAAATCCGGGGGGCGCGGTCGCACCTCGGGCATTGTCGCCGCCATCGCACTCGCGCTGTTCATTCTCTTTGCAGGCCCCGTGATCGTCCAGATCCCCATCGCCACGCTGGTGGGGGTGATGTTCATGGTCGTCATCGGCACCTTCGAATGGTCTTCGCTCAAAACCTTCGGCAAGGTCCCCTTCTCCGAGATTCTGGTCATTTTGGCGGTCACCCTGGTCACCGTCTTCCTCCACAACCTGGCCCTCGCGGTCTTTGTCGGCATCATTCTTTCTGCCCTGGTGTTCGCCTGGGAGAGCTCCAAGCACGTTCACGTCGAGCTCGACAGCGACACCGGCGACGAGCGCCACTACAGTGTGCAGGGCCTGATCTACTTCGGCTCCGTGCACGACTTTACCGAACACTTCCAGTGCCGCTCGAAAGCCAAGACCGTGATCATCGACATGGCCCACGCCCGGGTCTGCGACATGTCCGGCATCGAGGCGCTCAACACCCTGGCCGAGCGCTACAAGAAGGGCGGCAAGACCCTGCACGTCCGTCACCTCTCCGCCGACTGCCGCCGCATGCTCGAACGTGCTGGATCCATGCTGGACGTCGAGATCCTGCCCGACGACCCGGACTACTCGGTGGCCAACCTGCGGGTGCAGGCGGAGTAGCATCCCGGGCTTCCCCAATGGCCGCCGGACACCGACGGCTCAGAGATGGAAGCCCCACTTGCCGTTTTTCATCTCATAGAGGCGATACGG